>DVJG01000105.1 GCA_018710805.1 Candidatus Faecousia faecipullorum | reverse complement strand
AATTGGCACCAGCATTTCTGCTGCGGCTCCGATGCGCTTGGCCCCGCCGAGAAGCAGCGTTCCAATGGCTGCGGCAAGCAGTATCCCCAAAATCACATCTCCCGTCCGGTCAGGCGTCTTGCCGAAAAGCGTCAGGACGGAATGAACCCCCGTCACAAGGGCGTTTACTTGAGCGGCGTTGCCCACCCCGAAGGCCGCAATGAGGCCGAATAGGCTGTAAAGCCAGGCCATGGGGCGAAACGCCTGCCCAAGGCCCCGGGTCATGACATACATGGGGCCTCCTGCCCAGCCGGTTTTCGTCCGCACCCGGAAATGGCAAGATAGGACCACTTCCGCGTACTTTGTGATCATACCGAGAACGCCGCTGACCCACATCCAGAAAATGGCTCCGGGGCCTCCCAGACAGATTGCCCCCGCCACGCCGACAATATTCCCGGTGCCCACCGTGGCGGCAAGGGCCGTGCACAGGGCGCGAAATGGCGAGGTTCCCTGGTTGTCCTCCTTCTGCCCTGCAAAAAACAGGCGGAAGGCTCTGGGAAGAAACCGCAGCTGAAAAAACGAGAGGCGCAGACTGTAGAAAAGTCCCACGCCCAAAATGAGCAGCAAAGCCGGGGCGCCCCACACTAAAGCATTGAGACTCATAAGAAATTTCGCCATTATGTCCTCCTAGCATACCACTTTTTTGTGAAAACTGCAAGAAAAACTTTTGAATTGAATGGAAAAAGCAGCCCCGCTTCAGCGGAACTGCTTTTGTGAATTATTCCCAAGTGGCCCATATTTCCGGGCAGTAGCCCACAGTGGCCTGTTTGCCGTTTCGGACAATGGGGGTTTTCATAAGGGTCGGGTCTTCAAAGACCTTGTCCTCCTTGGCGCGCCCATCGTCCATGTACTTCATGAGGGTGATGTCCTCCGACTTTCCCTCCCAGTCGATCAGGTTGTCGATGCCGCCCACTGCCCGCAGTACGCTGTCAAATTCCCGGCCGGACATTCCATACTGCTTTAAGTCAATGGACTGGAACTTGATGCGCCGCTCTTTAAAGTAACGCTCGGCCTTTTTTGTGTCAAAACACTTGCTTTTCCCAAAAATCTGAATGTTCAATATCGTACCTCCTCCAGACAGAGTCCCTGGGCCGGGGCCAGGAATCCGGCTTCTGACCGTTTCCCGCCGAAGAGAGACGGAATGCTCTCAGGGCTTCTCTCTCCCCTGCCGACCTCCACCAGTGTGCCCGTGAGAATCCGCACCATGCCCTGCAGGAATCCATCGCCTGTGAACCGAAGCTGAATCTCCCGGCCCACCCGGCGGATCTCAATGGCACGGACACACCGGACCGTGGATTTTTTCATCCTGGGATTGCCGCAGAATGCGGAAAAATCGTGCTCGCCCAGAAGCTTTGCCGCCGCGTCTTCCATGGCGGCCAGGTCCAGGTTTTCCGGCATTGCCGCCACATATTTTCGCTCAAAGACACAGGGCTCCCTGCTGTTCCAGATGCGGTAGAGATAGGTTTTCTCTTTGGCGTTCAGCCGTGCGTGGAACCGGGGTGCACATTCCTGACAGGAGTATATGCCGATGTCCTCCGGGAGATACCGGCGCAGCTCCTTCAGAATTTCGCTGCAGGGCATCTGGCTTTGGGTATGGAAGGACGCCACCTGGCCCTTGGCATGGACCCCGGCGTCGGTACGCCCGGAGCCGGAAATCTCGATTGCCTCTCCCAAAATCCGGGAAAGGGTGTTTTCCAGCTTCCCCTGGATGGTGTCATCCCGATCCCCCAGGCGCTGCCAGCCCCGGTATCTTGTGCCGTCATAGCAGATATCAAGCCGCAGATTCCGCATAGTCCTCCCATTCCTCTCTGGCCTCCCGCTCGGTGTCCGCCGAGAACAGGAATCTGCCATTCATATCGTAAACCTGAACGTGTCCGCCTACATACTTCATCTGATACATTGTTGTGTCCCCCTCTTGGTTTGTGAGGACAGTATAGCATTACATAAGTACGATAAAACGGACCGTTTGTAGTGTTCCGGCGAAATTTACAGGACTTTCCCGGTTATCCAGGAAAGCACATCGTCGTAAACTTCCTGTTTGTTGATTTCGTTGAGAATCTCGTGGCGGCACAGTGGGTATAGCTTTTCTTTGACATCGGTCATGCCTGCCTTACGGAATGCCTCCACGGCTTTGCGGACGCCCTTGCCGTAGTCGCCTACGGGGTCTTCACCGCCGGAGATGAAGAAAATGGGCAGGTCCTTTTTCATGCTGCACAGGCTGTCAGGCTTCTGGTTGTAGGCGATTCCCTGGAGCAGATCCCGGTACAGCCCCGCTGTGGCAGTAAAGCCGCACTTGGGGTCCGCTATGTAGGCATCCACGATTTTATTGTCCCGGGTAAGCCAGTCGTAAGTGGTTCTCGGATGCTCCACCTTTTTGTTGTAAGAGCCAAAGGCCAGCTTTTCCATGGTGGGGCTGGGATTCTTTTCCCCATCCTTTTTGCACAGAAGCTCTGCCGCTTTCTCCATAACAGGAAGGGCAAAGGTGGGCTGCCAGCCGGTGCCGCAGATAATGGCGGCGGAAATGCCGCTGTCCGGGTGCTTGCAGAGAATGGTCCGGGTCATAAAGGAACCCATGGAGTGACCGAAAAGGATGTATGGGAGACCCGGGAATTCGGCCTGGGTCTGGGTAAGCAGGGTGTAGGTATCCTCCACAGCGGTGAACCATCCCCCTGCAAAATAGCCCAGGGGGTCCCCGCTTTGAACGCTGCCGCCATGGCCCATATGGTCCTCGGCGATGACCACAAAGCCATGGTCCGTAAGGAAATTGGCAAAGTCGTCATAGCGTTCTACGTGCTCGGCAATGCCGTGGACAATCTGCATCACCGCTTTCGGCTCTCCCGCCGGGTCCCAGCGGCAATAGTGAAGCTTGCCGCCGCCTTGGGATTTCATCCAGAAATCGTTTCTCATTTAGTCATCCACCACCTGATAATCCGCCTCTTCAATGGCCTTTTTCAGTTCTTCCCGGGCGGCATCGCCGGTGACGGTGACGGTTTTGGCAGCGAGGTCCACCACAGCGTCCTGGGTTCCGGGGACGGCCTTGCAGGCCTTCTCTACCCGGGCTTTGCAGTGGTTGCACATCATGCCTTCAACGTGCAGTACAGTTTCCATGGTAATTTCCTCCTGTTTTGTCTCAGTTTTCTCCGCTGCCTGGGGTACAGGCGCGGTTTTTGATTTGAAAAAGCGCAGGCGCAGGGCGTTGGTCACTACGAAGACGCTGCTCAGGCTCATGGCTGCGGCACCGATCATGGGGCTCAGCTGCAGTCCAAAAGGTATAAACAAAGCGCCTGCCGCCACGGGAATGCCCAGGGTGTTATAAAAGAACGCCCAGAAAAGGTTCTCCCGGATGTTCCGGATGGTTGCCCGGCTCAGCTCCATGGCGGCACTGACCGAAGTCAGAGAGCTGTTCATGAGCACCACGTCGGCGCTCTCCATGGCGATGTCCGTGCCCGCACCAATGGCCATGCCCACATTGGCGGTTGCAAGAGCCGGGGCGTCGTTGATGCCGTCGCCTACCATAAGGACCTTACGGCCCTCTTCTTGGAGCTTTCGGACGGTGCCCGCTTTTTCCGTGGGAAGCACGTCGGAAATGACCTCCCGGATGCCCGCCTTGGAAGCGATGGCAGCGGCAGTGGCCCCATTGTCTCCCGTCAGCATGACCACCTTCACCCCCAGCTTTTCCATGGCTTCCACCGCTGCGGCGGAGTCAGGCTTCAGCACATCGGCGGCGGCAATGGTGCCGAGGTACACACCCTCAGCGTTTCCAAAGTGGAGCGGCGTTTTGCCTTCCTTCGCCAGTTCCGGCAGGTCCGGGACCTCGATTCCCAGGGTTTCCATGAGGCGGCGGTTGCCGCCATAGCAGCGAACACCGTCTATGGTTCCCGCTACGCCCTGGCCAGGAAGGGTTTCAAAATCCTCAGCGGGAGTAACCGCATTTCCCGCTTTTTCGATAATCGCCTTTGCAAAGGGGTGCTCGGATTTGCACTCCAAGGCAGCGGCCAGGTTTAATAGCTCTTCTTTGTTTAGCTTTCCGGGAATAACGTCAGTGACCTGGGGCTTTCCCGTGGTGAGGGTCCCGGTTTTATCCAGAACCACCGTGTCCACACTGTGAAGATTTTCCAGAGCCTCGGCATTTTTGAAGAGTACGCCCATTTGCGCGCCTCTGCCTGTGCCCACCATAATGGCCACCGGGGTGGCCAAGCCCAGAGCGCAGGGACAGGAAATTACCAGCACGGAAATGCCGCACCGCAGGGCAAACTCCAATCCGTATCCTGCGAGCATCCAAGCGGCGAAGGTTACGGCGGCGATGACCATAACCGTGGGCACAAAGATGCCTGCGATTTTATCTGCCAGCCGGGCAATGGGCGCCTTGGAGCCGCCTGCCTCCTCCACCATGCGGATAACCTGGGACAATGTGGTATCCGCACCGACTTTGTCGGCCCGGAATTCCAGGTAGCCCTCCGTGCTGATGGTGGCAGCGGCAACCGTATCCCCGGGGAGCTTTTCCACCGGGACGCTCTCTCCCGTGAGCGCACTCTGGTCAATGGAGGCACGGCCGGAAAGCACCGTGCCGTCTACGGGGATTTGGTCTCCCGACCGGACAATCACCGTATCCCCCACGTTTACCTGGTCCACAGGTACCTCTATGACCTGGTCCTCTCTGCGGACCCGGGCCACCTTGGGGCTCAGGTCCATCAGCGCCCGGATGGCATCGCCGGTCTTTCCCTTGGCTCTGGCTTCCAGGAATTTTCCCAGGGTGATCAGGGTCAGAATCATAGCGGCGGACTCAAAATAGAGGTTTTCGCTGTAGAGCTTCACCGTGGCCATGTCTCCCTGGTCCAGCGCATAGGCCATACGAAACAGTGCCGCAGCGCCGTAGACCAAGGCTGCCAAAGAGCCCACGGCAATCAGAGAGTCCATATTGGGTCCCCGGTGCCACAGGGCCGTAAGGCCACGGCCATAGTACACCCGGTTCAGGTACACAACGGGAAGGGTCAGGAAAAATTGCAGGAGCGCCGCCACCAGGGGGCTGTGATACCACCCAGGCACAGGAAGCCCCACCATATGGCCCATGGTAAAGTACATCAGTACCACAAGGCAAAGGGCGGAACCCCAAATCCGCGTTTTCATTTCTTTCAGCGGGTCCTTCTCCTGGGGCGCTTCTTTTGCCGCGCTTTCCGGTACCGATGCCTGATACCCGGCGTTTTCCACAGCCCGGATGATGCATTCCGTCACCTGGTCATTTTCCGCTTCCACTGCCATGGTCCCGGCCAGCAGGTTTACCTCTGCTCCTTCCACTCCGGGGACCGCCTTGGTCACCTTCTCCACCCGGGCAGAGCAGGCGGCACAGGTCATGCCTGTGACCTTGAATTTCAGTTTCATACCTTACCTCTTTTCTCCTTCTATTATGGTGTATTTTTTCCGAAAAATCAACTGCGACTATTTTTCCGTTGACAGTCAAATAGCTTTATGATACTATTTTACCATCATTTGCAAAAAAGACAAGTATGCACTATTTTGTATGCTACTACCCCAAAAGATACCATAAGGAGGCTATCCATGGCACAAACCGAAAACTGCCCGGTGGCGGCCACTTTGGAGCTCATCGGCGGCAAGTATAAGGCCCTCATTCTCTGGCATCTGTGCGAAGGAGCTCTCCGGTTTTCCCAGCTCAAAAGCCGCATTCCCCATGCCACCCCCAAAATGCTTACCCAGCAGCTTCGGGAGCTGGAATCCGAGGAACTCATCCACCGGGAGGTCTATCCCGTTATTCCGCCTAAGGTGGAATACTCCCTGACGAAAACCGGAGAGAGCCTCATGCCCATCCTCACCGCCATGCGGGATTGGGGCGCCGAATACCTGCGAAGCAAGGACCAGGAGCCCAACTGTTTTATGATGCACACGGAACCCATTCCATCCAGGAATTAACATTAGGAGGCAATATGAACATCAAAATCACCGCTGACTCCACCTGCGACCTGTCCCAGGACCTGATCCAAAAATATGACATTGCCATCGTCCCGCTTTTCGTCATAAAAGAGGGGGAGGAATTTCTTGACGGTCTGACCATTACCCCGGCGGAAATTTTTGACCACGTGGCAAAGGGAGGCAATCTCTGCTCCACCTCCGCCCAGAGCGTGGGGACCTATCAGGATGTCTTCGAGAAATACGCCGGAAGCTATGAGGGCGTCATTCACTTCTCCATTGGCGCTGAGTTCTCTTCCAGCTATCAAAACGCCGTTTTAGCCGCAGAGGAATTTGATAATGTCCGCGTCATCGACACCCGAAGCCTCAGCGGCGGCCAGGGACTTGTGGCCCTGAAAGGCGCTATGCTGGCTCCCGACGCTGCCTCCCTGGACGCACTTGTGGAGGATATTCTCGCCTATCGGGAGAAAGTGGAAGGCAGCTTCGTCATCGACAAATTGGACTATCTTGCCAAGGGCGGCCGCTGTTCCTCCCTCATGGCCCTGGGGGCAAACCTTCTGAACTTGAAGCCCTGCATTGAAATGCGGGACGGCAAGCTCATGGTGGGCAAAAAATACCGGGGCCACTTTGACAAGTGTCTTTTGAATTACATTAAGGACCGGCTGGATGGCCGGGACGACATTGACACTTCCCACGCTCTGCTGATCTGGACCGTTGTGCCCGATGAAACGATCTCCGCTGTCCGGGAGGCTGTCAGGCAGTACGGCCATTTTGACTCCGTCACCGAAGTCATTGCCGGGTGCACCATCTCCTGCCACTGCGGCCCCGGCACCCTGGGCATTCTGTTTGCGAAAAAGTAAATGGAACACGATATTTTACTGGATCTTGCCACGGATCTGGGCTATGAACTGGCCATGAGCGGCGCGGAGACCTACCGAATCGAAGAGAGCGTCCTGCGTTTTCTCTCCGCCTACGGCATCGCCGCCGAGGTGTATTCCATTCCCAATCTGCTCATCGTCAGCATTCTCTCGGACCATGACCACCCCGTCACCCGAATGCGGCGCATTGGTCAGCACGGCAACGACCTGGACGCTGTAGAGCAGCTCACCGGGCTCTGCCGTCGTCTCTGCTTCGGAAAACCGGAGCCGGAGGAAGCCCTGCGGCTTTTCCAGGAGACCAAAGCCGCCCGGCGGCAGTATTCGGTGCCCGGCGTTTATATTGGCCACTTTCTGGGGGCTGCGGGGTTCTCTGCCTTCTATGGAGGCGGCCTCACGGACAGCCTCCTGGCTGGCGTCTGCGGGCTTGTGGTGGGATATATCACCAGAGGACTGGCGAAGCGGCACTCCAACGCATTCTTTTCCACCATCACCTCGGCCTTTCTCATGGCCTTTCTTGCCTACGGTCTTGGCGCCGCGGGCCTCTCGCCCAGGCCGGACATGACCATTATCGGTGCTTTGATGCTCCTGGTGCCGGGACTGCTCTTCACCAACGCCATGCGGGACATCATTTACGGCGATACCAACTCCGGCGTCAACCGCATTGTCCAGGTGGTTCTCATCGGCGGCGCCCTGGCCCTTGGCACCGGCGCAGCATGGCAGCTTACGGATTTTCTCTGGGGCGCACCCCAGAGCCGGGAGGCGATTCATCTTTCCGTGCCTTTGGAGTGCCTCTTTGCCGCCGTGGGCAGCATTGGCTTTTCGGTACTCTTTAATATCCACGGTCCCGGAGGACTTCTGTGCGCCCTGGGCGGCGCCCTGTCCTGGGGGGTCTATCGGCTGGCCGGAAGCCTTGGATGCGGGGAAATTCTGGCCTTCTTCTGGTCCGGACTATTTTCCTCGGTTTATTCGGAAATTATGGCACGGCTCCGGAAATACCCGGCTATTTCCTATCTGGTGGTATCCATTTTTCCCCTGATTCCTGGGGCAGGGGTATATTACACCATGAACCACGCCCTCCAGGGGGATATGGAATCCTTTGCCAGTCAAAGTATGCACACCGCCGCCATTGCTGGTGCCCTGGCCGTGGGTATTCTCCTGGGCTCCACCGTGTTCCGGATGTATTCCGAATGGAAAAGAAACCGGAAATAATCGAAAACCGCAGAAATTGGGGGAGGCATTTCTGCCTCCCCTGCTGAGCATTACCGCAAAGTTTTGTCGTAGGGGAGGGTCTTGACCCTCCCTTAATCATTTACGACTGGCTGATAAATTTTGTAACGCAAAGGGTTAGAATCCCCGTTCATAGCATAAGACGAGACAAGAATAACGTACATCCCGGAGGGAGGGGCAAGCCCCTCCCCTACAGAAAGATACATTACCCCCGCTGGATTTGGGCCAGCGGGGGTTCTTTTGTCATTGGTTTTCGCCGGACTGCGGCACAGGGAGCTTGGTGCCGTCGATGAGTTCCACGTAATCTACCTGATCCAGGTCGATGGATGTAGTATCTATTCTGCTGTTATAGATTTTGAATTTGCTGCCGTCCTTCATTACAACGCAGGGGACCTTGCTCATCATGCTGAGTTCCGCATATTCCTGGTCTACACTGTAGGAAGCGCTCATGGCGCGAAGCTTGAAAGAGGTCAGTTTCACATCCTCCATAACATCGGAGCCGTCAGCACGCCAGCCGGTGCTGG
>DVJG01000104.1 GCA_018710805.1 Candidatus Faecousia faecipullorum | reverse complement strand
GGAGGTGGGCCAGAAGAAGAAAAGTGCAGGCAGCGAATAGTACAATAGCTTCACAGCCATGGCGCCTGCCTCCGGCGTAGGATTGTACTGCTTCAGAAGAAAGGGCAGGCAGGGATAAAACACCAGAGCCGCCGCAGCAATGAGGAACATGGTGATCTGGTCGCAGCGCTTGCCGTACCGCTTTGCCTCGCCGTATTCTGCCGCGCCGATACAGCGGCCCACCACGGTCACTGCCAGGTTTGAACCGGAGGATGCAGGAGCGTACAGCACACCCATGAGGGAGTTGACGATGGCGTGGGTGGCAAGTGCTGTGGTTCCCAGAGGCACCATATACATCTGGGACACAACGCCTGCCAGGGAAGCGCACATCTGCTCTAAGCCAAGAGGGATGCTGATGTGCATAGAAGAGCGCAGCAGTCCCTGGTCATAGGCCAGGAGCATTCTGGTCTTCATCCTTACGGGAGGCCACCAGGCGAAGAGCAGCACCACAGAGGCCAGTGAACCCGCCACCCGGGCCAGGAAGAGGGCATACACGCTTCCCAGAATGTCCAGCTTCAGGATGTTCAGGAAGAGAATGCTGAAAACCAGGAATCCCACATTGATAATGACGCTGAGGACCAGGCAGCGCTTGGATTCTCCAAGTCCCCGCAAAACGGCGAAACTGGCTGTGTACACCGTGAAAACCAGCACGGACCAAATGGTGCCTGCCAGATAGACGCGGGCTTTCTCCATGACCACAGCTTCCGCCTGGGGATAGAGGACTCCCAAAAGTGTATCCGGGAACAGAAGGCAGGGCAGGCATACCACAATGCCCACGCCGATGGTCAGCCACATGGTCATGCCAATTGCCTGCTGCAGCATTTTTTTGTCCTGTCTGCCGCAGCACTGGGCAACGATAACCGTGCCGCCTGCGCTGATGCCGTTAAAAATGTTGGTGATCATCCACATAATGGGGTTCACCAGAGACACGGCAGCTACGGAGGATTCGCCGTTTTTGCTGATCAGGGCGGTGATGAGCATACCGCACAGCATGACCGACAGAGAATCCAGCACGCCGGGGACGATCAAGTCCAGAATCTGCCGCCAAGTAAACACGGGACCGGACAGTGTCCGATCCAAAAATACTTCGATTTGAGAAGCGTTCCCACGCAATTTCATGGGCAAAAGCCTCCTGATTGGAAAATTCCATAAGAGGATAGCACGCATCCCTATAAATGTCAATACACAGGAAAAGGCTCTGAAGAAAATAGGATGAAATGGCCGATTTTCCCTTGACAAATGCAAATTGATTCGTTACTATAAGGACGTTCAAAGGCTGTGAACGGGAGGTTCTGCCTCTTTTCCATGCAGAGAGTGTCCGGCTGGTGGAAGGGCATATGGAAGGAAACGGATGGTCGCCCCGGAGCTTGCTTTCTGAAATGAAATTAGGATGGCACGGGTCAGCCCGTTACAGCTTTTCAAGTGCCCGGTTTTCCGGGAATTCAGGTGGTACCGCGGAAGGTGTATTTTCGCCCTGAGAGCTTAAGCTCTCGGGGCGTTTTTCATTATATCATGTTGAGGAGTGTAAACACTATGGCAAGAGAATTACCAAAGGTCTATGAGCCCCAGCAGGTGGAGAGCCGCATTTACGATATGTGGCAAAAGGGCGGCTATTTCCACGCCGAGGCTGAGGAAGGGAAGAAGCCCTTCACCATCGTTATGCCGCCTCCGAACGTCACGGGACAGCTTCACATGGGCCACGCCATGGACGCAACCTTGCAGGACACCCTTATTCGTTTCAAGCGGATGCAGGGCTACAGCGCATTGTGGGTCCCCGGCGTTGACCATGCCGGCATTGCCACCCAGATCAAGGTGGAGGAGGAGCTCCGCAAGGAGGGCCTGACCCGCTACGACCTGGGCCGGGAGAAATTCCTGGAGCGGGTCTGGGACTGGAAGCACAAATACGGCAACCGCATTGTGGAACAGCAGAAGAAGCTGGGCGCCTCCTGCGACTGGGACCGGGCACGGTTTACCATGGACGAGGGATGCTCCAAGGCCGTTCGGGAGGTCTTCGTCTCTCTCTACGAAAAGGGCCTCATTTATAAGGGAAGCCGCATCATCAACTGGTGCCCCCACTGTGTCACGGCCCTTTCTGACGCCGAGGTGGAATATGTGGATAAGCCCGGCCACCTGTGGCACATCCGTTATCCTCTGGCTGACGGTTCCGGAGAGGTTATTGTGGCAACCACCCGTCCTGAGACCATGCTGGGAGACTCCGGCGTTTGCGTGAACCCCAATGACGAGCGCTACAAGGACATCGTGGGCAAAAAGGTCATCCTGCCCCTGATGAACAAGGAAATTCCCGTGGTGGCCGACGACTATGCTGAAATGGAATTCGGCACGGGCTGCGTGAAAATGACTCCCGCCCACGACCCCAATGACTTTGAGGTGGGCCTGCGGCATAATCTGGAGGTCATCCGCGTTCTGGACGATAACGGCAAGGTCAACAGCCTTGGCGGCAAGTATGCGGGAATGGACCGCTACGACGCCCGGAAAGCCATTGTGGAGGACCTGGAAAAAGAGGGTTACCTGGTCAAAGTGGAAGATTACTCCCACAACGTGGGCACCTGCTACCGCTGCCACAAGGACGTGGAGCCCATCATTTCTGCCCAGTGGTTTGTGAAGATGAAGCCCCTGGCTGAGGAGGCCATCCGGGTGGTGAAGGAAGGACAGACCAAGTTCGTCCCCGAGCGCTTCACCAAAACCTATCTTAACTGGATGGAAAACGTCCGTGACTGGTGCATCTCCCGCCAGCTGTGGTGGGGCCATCAGATTCCTGCCTGGACCTGTGCAGACTGCGGTCACATCACCGTATCCCGGGAGGACGCCTGCAAATGCGAAAAGTGCGGCAGCGCCAACATCACCCGGGACCCCGACGTGCTGGACACCTGGTTCTCTTCCGCCCTCTGGCCTTTCGAGACCCTGGGCTGGCCCGAAAAGACTCCGGATCTGGATTATTTCTATCCCACCGACGTGCTGGTCACGGGATACGACATCATTTTCTTCTGGGTTGCCAGAATGATTTTCTCCGGCTGTGAGCATACCAAGCAGACCCCCTTCCACACGGTGCTGATCCATGGCCTGGTCCGGGACAACCAGGGCCGGAAAATGAGCAAATCCCTGGGCAACGGCATTGATCCTCTGGAAATGATTGAAAAGTACGGCTGTGACGCTCTGCGGATGAACATGGTCACGGGCAACTCCCCCGGAAACGATATGCGTTTCTACACCGAGCGCTGCGAGGCCATGCGTAACTTCGCCAACAAGCTCTGGAACGCCTCCCGCTACGTCATGATGAACCTTTCTGAGGGCGCCAAAAATCAGCTGCCCGCCATGGAAAATCTGGAAATCTCCGATAAATGGGTTCTGTCCAAGCTCAACACCCTCATTGCCGAGGTTACGGAAAATCTGGAAAAGTACGAGCTGGGCATTGCCGTTCAGAAGGTCTATGACTTTATCTGGGATACCTACTGCGACTGGTATATCGAGCTGACCAAGGCCCGCCTCTACTCCGAGGACCTTAGCCGCAAGCAGACCGCCATCCAGGTGCTGACCTATGTGCTGGAACAGACGCTGCGCCTGCTGCATCCCTTTATGCCCTTCATCACCGAGGAGATCTGGCAGAGTCTGCCCCACGAGGGAGAGGCCCTGATCGTGGCCAAGTGGCCCGAATACCGGGAGGACCTGGCCTTCCGCAGCGAGGAAAGCCACATGGAGTCCGTCATGAACGCCATCCGTGCCATCCGTGCCCGCCGCACCGAGATGAACGTGCCCCCCAGCAAGAAGGCTACCCTCTTTGTCCTGACCTCCAAGCCTCAGGTGTTCCAGGAGGGCGAGGGCTTTATCCAGCGTCTGGCCTATGCCGACAGCGTGACCATGCTGGAAAATGAGCCCCAAAACCTGGACGGCATGGTGACCTGCGCCACTGCCGACGCCAAGCTCTATATCCCCATGGGCCAGCTGGTGGACGTTGCCAAGGAGCTGGAGCGCATTGGCAAGGAGCTGGAAAAGGCCCGGAAGAATCTTGCCGGCATCGAGGGGAAACTCTCCAACGAAAAGTTCACCGCCCGTGCCCCTGAGGCAGTGGTGAACGCCGAGCGGGAGAAAGCCCAGAAGGCCCGGGACCTTATTGAAAGCCTCCGGCAGAGCGAAGAAGCCCTGAAGAATCTGTAATTTCATATCTAACCTTGGGTGCAAACCGTTTGGTTTGCACCCTTTTCTTTTTACCTTCCCAAATCCGACTGCAAATCCCTGCAGGTTGTTTTTATACTTTAATTGAAAAAAACAAAGGAGGAAAATGAAATGCATTTTACCAGTTTCCTGGAGGAGGGGCAGCTTACCGTGGCCCTCACCGGGGAGATCGATCATCACTGCGCCAAAGCATATATTCAGGCCATTGCCGCTAAAATCGAAGCCTATACCCCGGAAGTCTGCATTCTGGATTTTGGGGAGGTGTCCTTTATTGATTCCTCGGGCATCGCCGTGGTCATCAACGCCCTGCGTTCCATGACCCAGATCGAGGGCACGCTGCTGCTCACAGGCATCGCACCCCAGCCCATGCGGGTGTTCCGGGCTTCGGGCATCGATAAATTGGTGGAAATCAAGGAGGCAGTCTCATGAAATTCGACAACTATATGATTTTGGATTTTCCCAGCAAGTCCGCCAATGAGGCCTTCGCCCGGTCGGCGGTGGCTTGTTTTGCCGCCCAGATGGACCCGACTCTGGAAGAGCTGGGGGACATCCGCACGGCGGTGTCCGAAGCGGTGACCAACTGCATCGTCCACGCGTATCCCGAAAAACTGGGCAACATCACCCTGCGCTGCCGCATTTTAAAGGATGGCGTTCTGGACATTGTGGTAAAGGACAAGGGTGTAGGCATCCCGGATATTGAGCAGGCCCGGCGGCCCAGCTATACCACAGGGGGCAAAGACCGCAGCGGCATGGGCTTTACCATTATGGAAAGCTTCATGACCAGCCTGGAGATTACCTCCAAACCCGGCAAGGGCACCACGGTACATATGCGCCGCAAGCTTCAACGGCGTCAATGAGCGATTTTTGTGAACTCATCGCCCGGTCCCAGCAGGGGGACAGCGCCGCCACGGAGCAGCTTGTAGAGGAAAATTCCGGCCTTATCTGGTCGGTGGCCAGACGGTTCATGGGCCGGGGTACGGAGTCCGATGACCTCTATCAGCTGGGATGCCTGGGCTTTCTCAAGGCGGTGGAGGGGTTTGATTTAAACTACGGCACCCAGTTTTCTACCTACGCCGTGCCGAAAATCGCCGGGGAAATCCGCCGCTTCCTCCGGGACGACGGGGCCGTGAAGGTCTCAAGAAGCCTGAAAGAACAGTCCGCCTCCATCAAAGCCACCCGAAACCGCATGACCGTGACTCTGGGAAGGGAACCCACCATCCAGGAGATTTCCCAGGAAATGGGTCTGAGCCCGGAAGAGATTGCCATGGCGGAAACCGCCACCAACCCCACGGAATCCATCCAGCGGGAGACGGGGGAAGAGGGCTTTTCCCTGGAAAACATCCTGACGGACACGGAATCCGAAGAACGGATGGTGGAGAAGATCGCACTGCGCCAGGCCATTGACGCCCTGCCTGAACGGGAAAAAATGGTGGTGAATCTGCGCTACTTCCACAGCCTGACCCAGCAGCGGGTGGCAAAGGTCATGGACATCAGCCAGGTCCAGGTGTCCCGCATTGAAAAGAAGGCTTTGGAGCACCTGCGGACCCTGATGGAATAAATTTTCTTTTCGGCTTTACCTTTTGACAAAAATGCGGTAGAATAGTCCCATCTTAAATTGAACAGGTGTGACTATGGAACTAGAGAGAAGATTTGTATCTGCGCGGCGCGCTTACATTGACCGCCAGTTTGCGGAGCTCAACGATATGCAGAGACATGCCGTCCTTTCTACGGAAGGGCCCCTGCTTTTGCTGGCAGGCGCCGGCAGCGGCAAGACTACGGTCCTCATCAACCGCATTGCCAATATCATGCGTTTCGGCCGGGGCAGCGATTGCCAGGAAGTCCCCGGAGACATTACGGAAGAAGATGTGGCATTTCTGGAAAACGCTGCGGAAAGCAGCGAAAGAGCCGATGCCCTCTGTGCGGTGGAGCCGGCGGTGCCTTGGAGCATTCTTGCCATAACCTTCACCAACAAGGCGGCAAACGAGCTGAAAGAGCGCCTGAGTAACCTTTTGGGCCCGGAAGCCCAGGACATCTGGGCCATGACCTTCCACTCCGCCTGCTGCCGCATTCTGCGGCGGGAGATCGAGCGCATGGGCTACACCCGCAGCTTCACCATTTACGATACCTCGGACTCTGAGCGGCTCATGAAGGAAATCGTAAAGGATATGGGCCTGGACGACAAGACCTTCCCGCCAAAGTATGTGCTGGGTGCAATCAGCAAGGAAAAAGACAACATGGTCTCTCCTCAGGACATGCTTTCCCGGGCGGAAGGGGCCGGGGACCTGCGTGCGCTGCACATTGCCCGGGCCTATGAAAAATATCAGGCAAAGCTCCGGGAAAACAACGCCCTGGACTTTGACGATATTATTTTCATCACGGTTAAGCTTTTGCAGGACCATGAGGATGTCCGGCGGTACTATCAGCGGAAGTTCAGATATGTCATGGTGGACGAGTACCAGGACACCAACCATATGCAGTACCTGCTGACCTCCCTTCTTGCCGGAGGCTGGGAGAACATCTGCGTGGTAGGCGACGACGACCAGAGCATCTACCGCTTCCGGGGCGCCACCATTGAGAACATTCTGAACTTCGAGAAGCAGTACAAGGCCACCCGAACCATCCGTTTGGAGCAGAACTACCGCTCCACCCAGGCCATTCTGAACGCCGCCAACGCGGTGATCTCCCACAACCTGGGCCGGAAGGGAAAGAAACTCTGGACCGCCAACGGTCAGGGCGACCCCATCACGGTGTACGAAGCCGCCGACGGCAATACCGAAGGCAATTTCGTAGCCGGAAAAATCATTGCCATGTCCCAGGGAAAGAATTTCCGGGACTACGCCATTCTCTACCGGACCAACGCCCAGTCCAACACCCTGGAATATTTTCTGAAGCGAAACGGCATTCCCTACAGAATCATCGGCGGCACCCGATTCTTTGACCGTGCCGAGGTCAAGGATATGCTGTCCTATCTCTGCGTCATCAACAATCGCAGCGATGATCTGCGGCTCACCAGAATCATTAACAATCCCCCCAGAGGCTTGGGAGCCAAGACCATTGAATCTGCCCAGCGCCTGGCGGCGGCAGAGCAGAAGAGCCTTTACCACGTGATTTCCGACCCCTATTCCTATGGTCCGCTGGAAAAGTCCGCCATGAAATTCATGGAGTTCTCCTCCCTCATCGAGGGGCTGGCCCAGCTGCTGGAAGAGGGCATGAGCCTGCCGGACTTCTACGACGAGCTGCTCATCCGAACGGGCTACGTGGATATGCTCGAAGCCAAGAACACCGAGGAAAACAGGACCCGCCTGGAAAACGTCCGGGAACTTAAATCCAGCATCCAGACCTACGTGGAAAACGCCGAAGAGCCTACCCTCGCAGGCTTCCTGGAAGAGATTGCCCTGTATACGGACATTGAGCAGTACAACGCCGGAGACGATGCCGTGGTCTTGATGACCATGCACTCCGCTAAGGGACTGGAATTTCCCCATGTGTTCCTGGTGGGCTTCGAGGACGGGCTGTTCCCCGGTATGCGCTCCATCGGCGATGAGGAGGAGATGGAAGAGGAGCGGCGGCTTTGCTATGTGGCCATCACCCGGGCCAAGGAGAGCCTGACCATCAGCTATGCCCGGAACCGTATGATCTACGGCCGGACTGCCTCCGCCATGCCGTCCCGGTTCCTAAAGGAAATTCCCCAGGACTGCATTGTAAAGCGCGGCGGCTTCCACCTCCGGGAGGAAACTGCCCCCAGTTCCTACGGTACATACGGCGCTTCCGCCTCTCGGGGTTCCTATGGCGCCAAGCGTCCCCAGCGGCCCAGTGTTTTGAATAAGACACCTGCGGCAGCACAGCCCGCCGCCATGCTGGAACTCAATCAGGGAGACATGGTCAGCCACGCGGCCTTCGGCAAGGGCATGGTCCTGTCCGTCATGAAAATGGGCGGTGACGCCCTGCTGGAAATCGCCTTTGACGACATCGGCACCAAAAAGCTCATGGCAAAAACCGCCTCGGCCCACATGAAAAAGCTGTAATATTTCCGGAACCTGCCCCATATTCTTTCCCGGGAGGGGATGGATATGGGCAGGAAGCTGGGGAATTTCTTGAAACTTCTGCTGTGCCTGTTTGTGGCGCTGGTGGCTGCCTTTCTCATGTTTCGGAACTATTACCGCACCGTGATTCGGGAGCTTGCCCAGAGCCAGGTGAAGACCACCACCTCGGATATGATCAACGACGCCATCGCCAAACAGGTGGCCCAGGGAAGCATCCAATATGACCGGCTGGTCTATTTTGAAAAAGATCTGGACGGAAGAATCACCGCGCTGAAAACCAATATGAGCGAAATCAACCGTCTGAAAACCGATATTTTAAATATCATCAACGATGAAATCCTGTCCCTGAACGCTTCGGACATTGGCGTGCCCCTGGGGAGCTTGATATTGCCGGAATTTCTCTCCGGAAGAGGCCCGGCGATTCCCGTGCATATCCTGTCCATCCTCAATTCCGATGCCCAGTTTCAGAGCGATTTTTCCCAGGCGGGCATCAATCAGACCCTCCACAAGCTGAACATGGAGGTCAGCGTTGAGGTTTCCGTCCTGGTGCTGGGGGAGACTGACGCATTTAACGTCCAGAGCCAGGTCGTCGTAGCCGAGACAGTCATCGTGGGCCAAGTGCCCAGCACATTTTTACAAACCGGAGGAATCAATGGAACCCAAAGAGAGAATTGAAGCGCTGACCGCGCTTTTGAAGGATGCGGGCTACCGCTATTATGTCCTGGATGACCCAACCATGCCCGACTTTGAATATGACCGCCTTCTGCGGGAGCTGGAAGAGCTGGAAGAAGCCCATCCGGAGCTTGCCCTGGCCGATTCCCCCACAAAGCGAGTGGGCGGAGAGGCCCTCAGCCAGTTTGAAAAGGTCGTTCATCCGGTGCCCCTTATGAGCCTTCGGGATGTGTTCAGCATGGAAGAGCTGAACGAATTTCTGGAGAAAGTCCGGTCGGACATGGGGGAGGTTTCCTTCTCCGTTGAGCCGAAAATCGACGGCCTTTCCGTGGCGCTGGAATATGAGAACGGCGTTTTCGTCCGGGGCGCTACCCGGGGAGACGGCAGCGTAGGCGAGGACGTGACGGAAAACCTGAAAACCATCCAGTCCATTCCCATGACCCTTTCCAACGCCCCGTCCCGGCTCATTGTCCGGGGCGAGGTGTTTATGCCGAAAAAACGGTTTGAGAAGCTGAACGCCCAGCGGGAAGAAAACGGGGAACCGCTCTTTGCCAACCCCAGAAACGCCGCCGCCGGGTCTCTGCGGCAATTGGACCCGAAGGTCGCCGCAAAGCGCGGTTTGGATATTTATATTTTTAACGTCCAGCTGGCGGAAGGCGTGGCGTTTTCCAGCCACAGTGCCTCGCTGGACTTCCTTCGGGACCTGAAATTCAAAGTGATTCCCCACAAACTGCTGTCTTCTCCGGAGGACATTGACCGGGAAGTGGCGTCCATCAATGAAAACCGGGAAAAACTCATCTGCGACATTGACGGTGCGGTTATCAAGGTGGAATCCTTCTCCCAGCGGGAGGCCCTGGGTGACACGGCAAAATTCCCCCGCTGGGCCGTTGCCTACAAATATCCCCCGGAAATCAAGCCCACGGTGGTGGAGGATATTGTGGTCCAGGTGGGACGGACCGGGGTTCTGACCCCTAAGGCTGTGGTGAAGCCTGTCCGCCTGGCCGGCACCACCGTGACCAATGCAACCCTTCACAATCAGGATTTCATCACCCAGCGGGACATCCGGGTAGGGGATACGGTTCTTATTCGCAAGGCAGGGGAGATCATTCCGGAAATTCTGGAAGTGGACCTCTCCAAGCGTCCCAAGGAGACGGTTCCTTATCACCTTCCTGAAACCTGCCCGGTCTGCGGGGCCAAGGTGGAGCAGGACGAGGACGGGGCTTTCCTGCGCTGCACCGGAGCGGAATGTCCGGCCCAGCTCAGCCGAAACATTGCCCACTTCGTCAGCCGGGACGCCATGGATATTGACGGCCTGGGCACAGCCATAGTGGAAGCCCTCATTGGCAGAGGCCTTATCAAATCTCCGGCGGATATTTATTATCTGACATTGGAAGACGTGGGAAGCCTCTGGAAATCCGGCACCACTGCGGCCAAAAAACTGCTGGCTGCCATCGAGGCCAGCAAGAGCCAGGACGTCAGCCGTCTGATCTTTGCCCTGGGCATTCGCCAGGTGGGCGCTAAAACCGGGAAAAGCCTGGCGTCCTATTTCGGCAGCCTGGATGCCCTTATGGAAGCCTCTGTGGAGGAATTGACCCAGGTGCCGGACATCGGTGAAGTTACCGCCGAAAGCATTCACAACTGGTTCTGCCAGAGTCAGTCCCGTCATATGGTAGAGCGTCTGCGCCAGGCGGGGGTCAATTTCCAAAGCACCAGAGTGCTCACCGACGACCGCTTTGCGGGAAAGACCTTCGTCCTGACAGGAGCCCTGAGTAAATTCACCCGGGAAGCTGCCACGGAAAAGATTGAACTTTTGGGCGGCAAGGCTTCCGGCTCAGTGTCCAAGAAAACAAGCTTCGTGGTGGTGGGAGAAAATGCAGGTTCCAAGGAGCGAAAAGCCCGGGAGCTGGGCATCCCCATCCTGACGGAAGATGAATTTTTAGAAATGATAAAGTGAAAAAAACGCTGTGAAGTTACCTTCACAGCGTTTTTTTATAAAGAATAGTCCGTATCTTCATATTTGGACGGGTCCAGCGGCTTATGTCTGGGCGGGATGCGCTTGCAGGGATCGTACTTGAACCTGCGGCAAAAACTTTCTGCACT
>DVJG01000103.1 GCA_018710805.1 Candidatus Faecousia faecipullorum | reverse complement strand
CTCGGTGTCCACGATTTCGTATATTCCTCGTTCCATTTTTCCGCGTTCCAGCATTTTTCATCACCCATGATTATTATAGCATAGATAATGGAAAAAGCCCAGCATAGGCTGGACTTTTTCGACAATCTGAGGCCGCCGGGGATTTCCCGGCGGCCCTACTATTAATAATAGAGAATATCCGAATAGGTAGGATAGGGCCAGTATTCCTTGGCAGTCAGGACTTCCAGGATGTCGGCGTCAGTCCGCAGGCTATCCATCAGGGGGATAATGGTGCCGTGGTAGTACCGTGCCGCGCTCTCCCGGTCCTTTGGCACAAAGGTCAGGGCCTTCTTTAAGTGATTGATGGCTTCATAGAGACCTTCGGTGTGGGTAGTCAAGTCCGCGATCATGCCGCTCTCCGCCTTGCAGGGAATGTCCAAACTGCGCTTGGCATTTACCGTATCGCAAAGCTCATGGCAATACTTGAGGGCTGCGGGCAAAATCTGGTGCTGGGCCATGTCCACCATGGTCCGGGCCTCGATATTCACCACCTTATTATAGGACTCCAGGTGGATAACGTGCCGGGCGCGGAATTCCGCTTCGGTAAAAACGCCGTGCCGGGTCACCAGGTCAATGTTCTTCTGGTCGATGTACGTGGGCAGGGCCTGGGCCGCAGAGGGATAGTTGCTGAGGCCCCGCCGGGCAGCCTCCTCTTTCCACTCATCGCCGTAGCCATTTCCGCCGAAAATAATGCGGCTGTGCTCCCGAAGGGTTTTGCTGACCAGCTTCTGCAAGGTGGCGTCAAAGTCCTCCGCCTTTTCCAGCTCATCGGCGAATTTCCCCAGTTCTTCCGCCATGATGGTATTCAAAGCAATGTTGGGGCCGGCAATGGACTGGGAAGAACCCAGCATACGGAACTCAAATTTGTTGCCCGTAAAGGCCAGGGGGCTGGTACGGTTGCGGTCTGTGGTGTCCTTGGGAATGGCGGGAAGAACGTCCACGCCGATCCGGAGCATACCCTTTTCCGGCTCCTGGTAGTTGGTGCCGTCGATGATGGACTGGATGATGGCGGTGAGCTCGTCACCCAGGAAAATCGAAATAATAGCGGGAGGCGCTTCGTTGGCGCCCAGGCGGTGGTCATTGCTGGCAGTGGCTACGGTGCAGCGCAGGAAGTCCTGGTATTCGTCTACGCCTGCAATAAAAGCCGCCAGGAAAACCAGGAATCGGGCATTCTGGCTGGGGGTCTTGCCGGGGCTGAAGAGATTCTTGCCGGAATCCGTTGCCAGGGACCAGTTGTTGTGCTTACCGGAGCCGTTGACCCCGGCGAAGGGCTTCTCGTGAAGCAGGCACACCAGATTGTGCTTTGCGGCGCATTTTTTCATAATGGCCATGGTCAACTGGTTGCCGTCGCAGGCGGTGTTGGCGTCGGTATAGATGGGGGCAAGCTCATGCTGGCAGGGTGCGCCCTCGTTGTGCTTGGTCTTGGAGAGGATTCCCAGCCGCCACAGCTGTTCGTCCAAATCCCGCATGAATTCGGAAACTCTTGTGCGGATGGTGCCAAAGTAGTGGTCGTCCAGCTCCTGTCCTTTGGGGGGCTGGGCGCCGAAAAGGGTACGGCCCGTAAGCCGCAGGTCCTCCCGCTGGGCATAGAGGTCTTTGGGAAGCAGGAAATACTCCTGCTCGGCGCCGACGGAGGCAATGACCCGTTTGGTGTCACTGTCACCGAAGAGCCGCAGAATGCGAATGGCCTCCCGGCTCACCTCGTCCATGGAGCGAAGCAGGGGGGTTTTTTTATCCAGGGATTCCCCGGTATAGGAGAAGAAGCAGGTGGGGATATAGAGGCTCTTATCCCGGACAAAGGCACAGGCGGTGGGGTCCCAGGCGGTGTAGCCCCGGGCTTCAAAGGTGGCACGAAGGCCGCCGGAGGGGAAGGAAGACGCATCCGGCTCTCCCCGGACCAGCTCCTTGCCGGAGAACTCCATAATGACCCGGCCGTCTCCCGTAGGGGAGATGAAGGAGTCGTGCTTCTCCGCAGTGATGCCCGTCATGGGCTGGAACCAGTGGGTATAGTGGGTGGCGCCCTTTTCCGTGGCCCAGTTCTTCATTGCCTCGGCAATCTCGTTTGCAACGTCCAGGGGCAGCTGCGTTCCGGTGGCAATGCAGTTTTTCCAGCCGAGATACACCTTTTCCGGCAGACGCTGGCGCATGGTTGCCTCGTTGAACACGTCGCATCCAAAGAGTTCGGGAAGTTTCAGCTCACTCATCATGGTCTCGTCCTTTCCGCATTTCAAAACAGCAAAATGAAAGATAAGGGGGCGCAAACCTGCATTTCCCTTTTGCGTAGGTAAAAACGCAAGATTTTCCCCCAATTTTCATATTATACAGGATGATTGTATATAAAAATACGGGAAAATGCAAGAAGGGAAAGTGTGCAAAATTGCAGTGCGGCAGGCTTTTCTTTTGTGTATTTTCCCGATTTCTTGAAAAATCGCCCTCAAAATGAAATTTTGCCCATTTAGATATTGCATTTTTCGCCACAAGCGCATATAATAAGCCCGTAAATTCAAGCAAATTCCCGAAAGGATGATGGACGTGACCCCCTATTCCTGCATGACAAGAGACGCTCTGGAAGCCGAGTACGCCAAGGTTAAGGCGGAATTTGAAGCCTGCAAAGCCCAGGAACTTTCCCTGAATATGGCCCGAGGCAAGCCCTCCAAGGCACAGCTGGACATGGTCAGTGATATTCTCACCACCGTTCAGACTGCCGACGACTGCTTCGACGACGGCATCGACACCCGAAACTATGGCGAGCTGGCAGGCCTTCCCTCTGCCCGGGCCTATTGGGCGGAAATGCTGGGGTGCAAAGCCTCTCAGATTTTTGTCGGCGGTGTGGCCTCTTTGAACCTCATGTATGACGTGGTGGCAAGAGCCTACTCTCACGGCCTGAAAAACAGCCCCCGGCCCTGGTGCAAGGAGGAAACCGTAAAGGTCCTCTGCCCCGCTCCCGGCTATGACCGTCACTTTATGATCACCGAATCCTTCGGCGCCGAAATGATCTATATCCCCATGACCCCCACAGGTCCCGACATGGATCTGGTGGAAGAATACGTGAAGGACCCCCAGGTGAAGCTCATCTGGCTGGTGCCCAAGTACAGCAATCCCGACGGCATCATTTTCAGCGAGGAAACCATTCGTCGGTTTGCCAACCTGAAGCCCGCAGCCCCTGACTTTGCCGTCATGTGGGATAATGCCTACGGCGTCCACGAATTCAGCGGCGATTATGTGCCCTTCCCGGACATTCTTTCCATGTGCGCGGAAGCGGGAAATGCCGACATGGTATATGAGTTCGCCTCCACTTCCAAAATCACCTTCGCCGGCGGTGGTATGTCCTGCCTTGCCTGCAGCGAAGAGAACCTCAAATACCTTCTGGACCTCTTCGGCATCCAGATCATCTCCCAGGATAAGGTCAATCAGCTCCGCCATGTGCGCTACCTGAAGGATAAGACCCATACCTTGGAAATCATGAAGCGCCATGCTTCCATTCTGGCGCCCAAGTTCCAGGTGGTGTCCGAATATCTCAGCAGAGAGATCGCCCCTCTGGGCTTCGCCCGCTGGAACGATCCCAAGGGCGGCTATTTTGTGAGCCTCTACGCCATGCCCGGCACGGCGAAGCGGGTTTGGAGCCTGTGCAAGGAAGCCGGTGTGACCCTGACCAATGTAGGCGCCACCTACCCTTACGGCAAGGACCCCGATGACAGCAACCTTCGCATCGCCCCCAGCCTGCCTCCTGTTGCGGAACTGGAAAAGGCCATGGAAGTGCTGTGCGTCTGTCTCAAGCTTGCGGCTCTGGAAAAATTCCTGGCAGAATAAAAGATACGGCGGCGGGTTTTCCCGCCGCCTCAGCTTGTTAAAAAAACCTCGCAGAGTTTGCCGCCTGCGGCGGCAAATAAAATCCAATGCGTTTTCTGCCGGGGCGTGTACCTGGCAGAAAACACCTCTCAGGCTCCAAGTGTGGAATTTGTCTCCCGATGGGGGGACAAATTATGCACGCAGGAGACTGCAAAACACCTGTCAAAAAGCCCTACAGGGGCTTTTTGACAGTCTAAGGCGGCGGGTTTCCCGCCGCTTTTTTCTTATGGCCGGGAGTACCGTATGCCGCCGCAAATGCCGAAACAACAAGAGCAGCATTTTCTGACAAGGTGTGTGCACCTTTGCATTTTCTCCGGAGACTGCGGAGGGTGGTTCTTTACAAGTTGTCAGAAGCTGAACGTTCTACATTGTGAATATTGCTAAAAATAACGCAGGATTATGCTTTTGAATTGATTTCTTGTGTATTTTTCGATATGATATGCAAATCAATATGTGCCTTTCCACGAAAAGGCCGAATGGAGGAAGATACCCATGAACGATTTACAGAAGCAGGTCAGCGCCGTTGGCGTAGTGCCCGTTATCAAACTGACCAACCCCCAGCGGGATGCAGGTCCTCTGTCTGACGCCCTGTGTGCAGGCGGCGTGCCCATCGCTGAGATTACCTTCCGCGCCGCAGGCGCCGACGAGGCCATGCGCATCATGCTGGAGCGCCACCCCGAAATGCTGGTGGGTGCAGGCACCGTGCTGACCACCGAGCAGGTGGACAAGACCATTGCCGCCGGCGGTAAGTTCATCGTCACCCCCGGTCTGGACCCTGACATCGTCCGCTACTGCCAGGAAAAGGGCATCACCTGCTTCCCCGGCTGCACCACCCCCACGGACTACCACACCGCCTACAAGCTGGGCCTGGAAGTGCTGAAATTCTTCCCCGCTGAGCAGTCCGGCGGTCTTGCCAAGATCAAGGCCATGGCAGCTCCCTTCTCCATGTTCAAGGTTATGCCCACCGGCGGCGTGAACCTCTCTAATCTGGCAGAGTACGCCGCCTGCCCCATTATCGCAGCCTGCGGCGGCTCCTATATGTGCCCCGACAAGCTCATCACCGCCGGAAAGTGGGATGAGATCACAGAGCTGTGCAAAAAGTCCGTGGAAATCGTCAAGGAGGCCCGGAAGTAATGGCGAAGATCGTAACCTTTGGTGAACTGATGCTTCGCCTCCAGCCCTACAACTAAGAGCGCTTTGTCCAATGCGACCACGTGGAATTTACCTTCGGCGGCGGCGAAGCAAACGTCGCCGTGTCCCTTGCCAATTACGGCATGGACGTTGCCTATGTTACAAAGCTTCCCTCCCACGCCATCGGTCAGGCCGCTGTGAACTCTCTGCGGCGTTACGGCGTGGACACCTCCATGATTGTCCGGGGCGGCGACCGGGTTGGCATCTACTTCAACGAGAAGGGCGCTTCTCAGCGCGGCAGCGTGTGCATCTACGACCGGGCCCACTCTGCCATTCAGGAGGCCAAGCCTGAGGATTTCGACTGGGACAAGATCTTTGAGGGTACCGAGTGGTTCCACTTCACCGGCATCACCCCGGCTCTGGGTCCCAATTTGGTGCAGATGTGCGTAGAGGCCTGCAAGGCCGCCAAAGCCCGGGGCGTGAAGATTTCCTGTGACCTCAACTACCGCGGCAAGCTCTGGACCCGTGCCCAGGCCCGGGAGGCTATGACGGAGCTTGCTCAGTACATCGACGTGTGCATCTCCAACGAGGAGGATGCCAAGGACGTCTTCGGCATTGAGGCCGAGAAGACCGACATCTACGGCGGCTCCCTGAACCATGAGGGCTACAAGTCGTTGCCAAGCAGCTGGCCGACAAGTTCGGCTTCGAGAAGGTGGCCATCACCCTGCGGGAGAGCCACTCCGCTTTCGACAATGGCTGGTCCGCCATGCTCTATGATGTGGCTTCCAACGAGTACTGCTTCTCCAAGAAGTACGACCTGCACATCATTGACCGGGTAGGCGGCGGCGATAGCTTTGGCGGCGGCCTCATCTACGCGCTGATGAATGGCAAGACCACCCAGCAGGCTGTGGAGTTCGCCGTGGCGGCCTCCGCACTGAAGCACTCCATTGAGGGTGACTACAACATGGTCACCGTTGCCGAGGTGGAAAAGCTGGCAGGCGGCGATGGCTCCGGACGTATCCAGAGATAAATTTTCCAAACAGTTTGGGAGAGACTTTCGTCCCTCCCCTTTTTTATTCCTTCTCCTCGGATGGCGCCGGGAGATTTTTCTGTTCGCTGAACTTCTGGCGGGTTTTCTTTGCCGCTTCGATAAGAACCAGAAACTCTGTGGATAGGACCCGTCTCAGGTCCGGGTTGGCTCCCAGGGTCTTTAAGTACACCCGGAGATTTTTGGGCTGGAAAATATCCAGGGCCCGGTCCACGCCGCCGGTACTGAGAAGGGAGTACAAGACCTCCACCAGCTGAAGGCGTTCTTCCTTTGGCAT
>DVJG01000007.1 GCA_018710805.1 Candidatus Faecousia faecipullorum | reverse complement strand
GTGGAATGCGAGCTCATTACAGGCCGGACCCACCAGATAAGAGCCCAGTTCGCCCACGCCGGGCACCCTCTCCTGGGGGACGGCAAGTACGGAAAGCTGGATAAGCGCTTCGACCGGAACTACCAGGCCCTGTACTCCTACAAGCTGACCTTTACCTTTACCACCGACGCCGGGGCCCTGGAAAACCTGAACGGACGCTCCTTCCAGGTGGAAAAGGTGGACTTTGTGGAAGAGTATTTCCCAGGTTTCAATCTAAGAAAATGAGGAAGATTTATGAACGCTTTTCTCACCAGCTCTCCCTTTGTCAATGACGCCGACCGTGCCATTCTCTCCAATGCCAACGGCTTTGTGGAGAAAATTCGGGAGGTGCTTCCGGAAAATCCCCGGTGCCTCTATGTCTCTTCCAGCCCGGACCGCCACGACCTGAACTGCCGCTTCGCGGCGGATATTTTCACCGCCTTTGCGGAGCAGGGCATTTTCTTCGGAGGCTTCCAGATTCTGGACGACTGGACGGCGGACAATGCCCCCGAATTGGTCAAAACAAGCGACTTTCTGGTTTTGGCAGGAGGCCATGTGCCAACGCAGAATGCTTTTTTCCAAAGGGTGGGACTGCGAGACCTGCTGGCAGATTTCAACGGAACGGTTATGGGCATCAGCGCAGGGACGATGAACGCCGCCGACTGGGCCTACATTCAGCCCGAAGAACCGGGGGAATCCAGCCCGGATTTTCCCCGCTGGGCCAGAGGCCTGGGCCTTACCGACGTGAATATCCTTCCCCATTATCAGAAGGTGAAGGACGACATTTTGGATGGCCTTCGGCTTTTTGAGGACATTACCTATGCTGACAGCATGGGAAACGAGTTTTTCGCCCTGCCCGACGGCAGCTTTTTGCTCGCAGATGGACAAAGCCAAACCATCTTCGGCGAAAGCTTCCGCATCCGGGACGGCATTCTGGAAAAGCTCACGGAGGAAGGGGAGACCCTGGACCTGAGCAGGCTGAGATAAGTAAACCCTCCGGCAGCGCCGGAGGGTTACATTTTATGTCTGCTGTGTTTTTTCCAGCCACCATTCCACGGCGGTCAAAACTTCTTTGTTCCGGCGCCAGATATCCGGAGCCTCCCAGGCGGCCAGGGGCGCCTCCTCTTTCCCGATTTCAATGGTGAGGGATGGGATACCCAGGCTTGCCATGGCCCAGTCTTTGTATCCGGCACCGTCCAATCCGGCACAGCCTTCCATCTCGTATCCCGTTGCCGCCGCAACGGCCTGGCCAAGGGACTTGGACAGACCATTGACCGGCTCCCGGTGTCCGTATTCATAGTAGATGACGCTGCCTGTGGCGTGATAGCTCAGAGTCACGGCAAAGGGATATCGCAGGGTATAGTCCCGTAAAATCCGGGTTTCCACTTCAGAGAAGGGAAACGTGCCCCGGTAATTCTGGGTGGAAGGACCCTCGGGGCCTTTTACCAGTTCCCACCCGGCGGGAAAATTCCGGTTCAGGTCCACACCTGAGCCGTTTGCTTTCCATCGCTGGGCATAGCGGTGGGGATTCTCCTCCGTGCGGTCTGCGGTCAGATCGGACTGATAGATTGCCCACTGCTGCTGCGTCAGAAGGCATCGCTGGGAGACGGATACCCCGTCGGGGTTCACCATTGGGAGAAAATGCCAGCAAAATTCCGGAGAAGGGCCCCGGGCGGCTTCCTGTTTGGCAAGACCCATGAGAAGCCAGCTCGTCATGTGCTCCCGGCCATGAATTGCCCCCTGCAGGAGAACGTGGTATTTGGCATCCGGTTTTCCTACCCGAAGCACGGGAATCTCCCGGTCCTCCGGGCTGACACCCAGAATTTCCAACTGGGCCACGGGGGAGCGGGACAGTTCTTCCATCTCCCGGAGCATTTCAGCGTGGCCATAACAGGCGGCAGGGGTGAAAAAATATTTGTCCAAATCGATGCCCCCTTGCCGGATTTTTTACCATCATACCACGTTCCGCTTCTTTTATCAAGCAATCCGGAAAATTCTGCGCCGCAAAAGTCCGCAGAGAATCAGACCGCCTCCCGAGAGGACCATTCCCCAGACATAGGGCCAGGGGCCTTCGTCTCCGGTGTGAGGAAGCTGGGGCGTAATAAGGTCCGCCGTGGGATAGACCTGCAAGTCCCAGGTATCCAGAAGCGGCAGAGGAACCATGTAGGGGTGGATGCCGATGGAGGCTTCCCGCTGGGTCACCATGTACAGCCCGGGGGCCAGGTCGTCAAACTGGGCGCTTCCCGTGCTGTCCAGGGCGGCGGAAAATCCGGACTGCATCCCGATCATCTCCGACAGCCACTGGGCAAGGTAGGGGGACCGGGCATCCTCCTGACGAATCAGGCCGCCCCCCAGGGAATCCAGAATCTGATACCCATTTTCCCCGGGCACTGCCACCAGGTAAAGCTCTATCTGGCTTCCATCCTCTGCGTCCTTCTGCTCCAGGGTGACCCGAATGGAGCCAAATTCCCCGGAAGCCCGGACGGGCAGAGTAAGCACCGGCAGAAGTATCCCTAAAAACAGAAAAATTCCAAATCTTTTGTGCATTGATTTCGCTCCCTTCCTGAGATACCACCAGTATA
>DVJG01000102.1 GCA_018710805.1 Candidatus Faecousia faecipullorum | reverse complement strand
ACCCTGCTGGTCACGGCCCTGGCCCTGACCCTTGGCGTTGTTCTGGGTGTTCTGGTGGCTATGGTCCGGACAGCCCATGACCAGCAGCGTCCCGGCAAACGCAATCCCGTGATTGGTTTGCTCAACGGCATTTGTCAGGTCTACGTCACCGTTATCCGCGGCACCCCTATGATGGTCCAGCTGCTCATTATGGGCATGGTCATTTTTTCCAGCAGCCGGAACTTCACCATGGTCGGCGCCCTGACTCTGGGCATTAACTCCGGCGCCTACGTCTCTGAAATCGTCCGGGGCGGCCTGATGGCTCTGGACCCCGGTCAGGCCGAGGCCGGCAGAAGCTTGGGCCTCAGCTACATCGACACCATGCGCTTCATCGTCATTCCCCAGGCATTCAAAGCCATTCTCCCCGCCCTGGGCAACGAGTTCATCATGCTTTTAAAGGACACTTCCCTGATCACCGTCATCGGCGGCAAGGAAATGGTCTACGCCGCCCAGGCCATTTACGGCCGGACCTACGAGCAGATGTTCCCCCTGATCGGCGTTGCCTGTATCTATCTGCTTCTCGTGATCATCTTCACCTGGCTGCTTGGTATCCTCGAAAGGAGGCTTCGTCAAAGTGATCGTCGTTGAACATCTCCATAAATCTTTCGGCAGTCACGCCGTTCTGAAAGATATCTCCGAGCACATTCATCCCGGAGAAAAGGTGGTCATTATCGGCCCCTCCGGTTCCGGCAAGTCCACCTTCCTGCGGAGCCTGAACCTTCTGGAACAGCCCACTTCCGGCTCCATCCGCTTTGAGGGCGTGGAAATCACGGACCCAAAAACCGACATCGACGCCGTCCGCCGGAATATGGGCATGGTATTCCAGCATTTTAATCTCTTCCCCAACATGACCATCCTCCGCAACATCACCCTCTCCCCCGTCCGCACGGGCCTCATGACCCAGGCAGAGGCAGAGGAAAAGGCCATGCAGCTGCTTCGCCGTGTGGGCCTGGAGGACAAGGCCAAGGCATATCCCAATCAGCTCTCCGGCGGCCAGAAACAGCGGATCGCCATTGTCCGGGCACTGGCTATGAATCCTAAGGTCATGCTCTTCGACGAGCCCACTTCCGCGCTGGACCCGGAAATGGTGGGCGAGGTTCTCACCGTTATGAAAGAGCTGGCAGACACCGGCATGACCATGGTGGTGGTCACCCACGAAATGGGCTTTGCCAGAGAAGTGGGCAGCCGCATCCTCTTCATGGATGAAGGCAAGATTCTGGAGCAGGGCACCCCTCAGGAGGTTTTCGGCAGCCCCCAGCATCCCAGACTGCAGGATTTTCTTTCCAAAGTATTGTAAAAAGTATCCCCCGGAACTTTCGTTCCGGGGGATTTCCTTATCTCTTCTGGAAAAATCTCTGCATTGTATGGTCCTTGCAGATGCCTCGTTTTCAGTCAAGCTGCAGCCGATAGCTGTGTCCCTTTGGAGTTTTCTTCACTGCCTGGAATCCCAGGCTTTCAAAAAGTTTCCGGGACCCCACATTATAATCATAAATTTCGGAAATTTCCAGATAGGGATAGCCCAGCTGTCTTCCTCTCTCCACCAGGGCTTTTACCACTTTTCGGCCGATTCCCCGGCCCCGGAGGTCCTTCTGTCCAATGACGATGGGCATATCCTCCTGCCAGAAGGTCACATCACCGATGGGGAAAAAGTCATTTTCACCATGGTTTTTCACTTCAATAAAGTAGAGTTCCCCGTGGTCCCGGAGATAGTGGTACATCCTATAAAGCTTTTCCTTCGTGTAGGGTTCCGGAACGCCGTCCACCAGCAACACGGTCTCCGAATCCTGATACCACTCCAGGGCGAAGGCACAGTCGTCCGTATATTTTCTAAGGCGCAGACCGAAATCGATTTCGATGAACTCCGGTTGTTCCACATAGGGGATTGCCACTTTGTTATTCCTCCAGCACGTGCTCCAGGCCCATCTGCAAAATCGTCTTCACATGGTCGTCGGCCAGGGAGTAGAGGATGTTTTTTCCCTCTCTGCGCTGCTTGATGAGCTGCATCTGCTTTAACAGCCGCAGCTGGTGGGAAATGGCGCTCTGGCTGAGGTTCACTTTCTCGGCGATGTCCGTTACGCAGAGCTCTTCCTGGGCCAGAAGGAACAGGATGTTCACCCGGGTGGTGTCGGCAAAGCCCTTGAACAGGTCCGCTATTTTTTCCAATGTGTCTTTTTCAGGCATGGCCGCCACCTCCTTTTTCCTTATTTTACCCCAGAGAATTAAAATTTGCAACCACTTTCTTTTCCCCGGCAACCGGGGCGTTTTTGGCAACATTATACAGGCAGCCATATAGGGCAATCCCAGAACTTTTCATATTAAATTTTTTTAAAGGGGGTTTCCATTTGGTAACAAATGTGTTATAGTATCAACAGTTTATTTTGGGAATCTGACACACATTTTTTCCCATGATGCAGATAAAGAATGAGGCGTGACAAATGACTGATTTATCAAAACTCTCCGTGGTCCTGCCCTCCCTGGACCCGGACGAAAAGCTCAATGCCGTTATTGACGGCCTGCTGGAATATGGCTTTTCCGACATTATCCTGGTGAACGATGGCAGTAAGCCGGAAAACCTGCACTACTTTACGGATGCCGCCAAAAATCATCCGGAAATTCACCTTCTCCACCACGAAGTGAACCGGGGCAAGGGCGCTGCCCTGAAAACCGCCTTCCGGTGGTTTCTGGAAAACCGGCCCGACGGTGTCGGTGTTGTCACCGTAGACGGCGACAACCAGCATCATCCCGAGGATACCCGGGCCTGCTGCGAGCACATGCTGGCAACAAACCACTGTGTGCTGGGCTGCCGGGATTTCACCCTGCCCCACGTCCCTCCCAGAAGCCGTTTCGGCAACCATACTACTACGCTGGTCTTCAAAATTTTCTGCGGCATGACCATTTCCGACACCCAGACGGGCCTTCGGTGCATTCCCAGAAAATACCTGGAAACCCTTACCCAGGTAGAAGGCGATCGGTTTGAGTACGAAACCAATATGCTTTTGGCCTTCAAAACAAAAGGCACCCCCTTCGACGAGGTCAAAATCCGTACCGTCTATATTGAGGAAAACAAAAGCTCCCACTTCCGGGTGCTCCGGGACTCCTGGCGCATTTACAAGCTGATTCTGGCCCACTTTTTTCGCTATACCTTGAGTTCCCTTCTCAGCGCCGTGGCGGATACCGCCGGATTTGCACTTCTGAACTTTCTCTTTATGAATCTGCTCCACGGCTTCGCCCTGACGGCAGTGGCGGCTGTGGGTGCAAGGGCGATCTCCTCCCTGCTGAACTTCTTCCTCAATAAGAAGCTGGTGTTCAAAACCCAGGTGTCTACGGGAAAAGCCCTTCTCAAATACTACTGCCTGGCCCTGCCCCAGATGGGTGCCCAGGTGCTCCTGACCCAGGGTGCCTTTACTCTGCTGCACGTCTCCGACGGCTCCTCGGGTCTCAGAGCCCTGATTTACACCATTGTTATGGTGATTCTCTACATTATAAGCTTTATGATCCAGCAGAACTGGGTCTTTGCTCCGCAAAAATCCGAATAAGAGGTACAAATCATGAAAAACAATTCTCAGAGCGAACCCAAGAAGAAGAAAAAGGGCAGTCTGGCGGGCAGAATCATACGTCGGTTCTTCCTGCTTCTCTTCACCACCATTTTTCTTCTGCTCATTGCCTTGGTGCTGGCTGCCAATATGATCTTCACAGGCCCTTCCGAAGCCGCCCGGGACCTGCTGACCATGACGCTTCTGGAGCCCAGCGCCACCAAGTGGATCCCTGCCCTGTTCATTGGCGAGGATACCGTGGCCCAGATCAAAAATGGTGTCAACGCCGGATTTACCGACAGTGTGTCCGACACCTCCCAGGTGGTCATTCAGAAGAACACCGCCGTATCCACCGGTGTGGACGAGTGGGCTGACTATCCCGACGGCATCCGCATTGAGGAGTACGCCGGAAAAACCTTCAATGCCCACATCATGATCGTCCGGGACCCCAGCCGGGTGTATATGGGTCTTTCCACCTACGAAGGCTTCTCCCGGAACATCCCCGGCAAGCGCCTGAACCAGGCCATTGAGGACGAAGGCGCCTCCGCCGCCATCAATGCAGGCGCCTTCTTCGACAACGGCACCTCCAGCCCTGAAGTGGGCAGCACCCCCGAGGGTCTGGTCATGAGCAAGGGCAACACCGCCTGGACCACCGGCTCTCCTCCCAACGCTTCCGGTTTCGCCGGCTTTAACACCGACGACATTCTGGTGGTCTCTCAGGACAACCTCAGCGAATCCAAGGCCAAAGAGCTGAACATCCGGGACGGCTGCTGCTTCGGTCCCGCCCTGATTATCAACGGCGAGATCAACATGGGCGCCTATAACAGCGCTTCCGGCTGGAACCCCCGGACCGCCATCGGCCAGAGAGCCGACGGTGCGGTTATCTTTGTCTGTGCCGACGGCCGTCAGCCCGGCTCCATGGGTGCAACCTATGCGGATATCATCGACATCATGCAGGAATACGGCGCGGTCAACGCCTGCAACATGGACGGCGGCTCCTCCTCCGTTATGATGTATCGGGACACCGAGGGCCGCTACGGTGACCCCGGCCAGGTCCAGATGATCAACAGCTACTCTCTGCTCCAGTCCGAGCCGAGACGGATGCCGAACTTCTGGATGGTTCGGCCCCAAGAGTAAGGGAGGTACCCTATGTATCAAGGAAAATTCGATAAAAAGCGCTCCGGCGCTGATCTTCAGGAAATCCTGGCCCAGCGGAACGCGGAAGCGTCCGCGCCTCAGGCTTCTTCCCGCCGTCCGGAGTCCCGGGCCATGCCCCAGAACCCGCCCCGGCAGAACCCCCAGCGGCCCGCTGCCCCCCGTCAGCCGGCGCCTCAGCGGCCCAATCCCAACACCCCCCGGACCACCACTGCTCAGAGCCAGAATGTCCGGCGCAGCGCACCTGCGGCGCCTCAGAAACAGGCTCCTCGTCTGGGCTCCACCATTTTCTACACCCTGTATTTTCTCTTCATTCTGGTGTTCTTTGTGGCAACCCTGGGCATGCTGATCTGGCTCAACGGCTGGCTCATTGACTACCAGGCCGCCCAGCCCTCTGCGAAGGCCCAGGCTGTCTTTGACCAGATCTTTACGAACCCCAACTGGGCGGATATCTATGCCGCTGCAGGGGCTCAGGACACACAGTACGAGGGCAAGGATGCCTTTGCCCAGTATATGAACGAGTATGTGGGCGGCCAGGAGCTGAACTTCCTGGAAACCTCTGCGGGCCTCTCCGGTGACAAGAAATACGTCATCCGCCTTGGTGAAGAGAAAATCGCAACCTTCACTCTGACGGACAATAATCATGTGGGTGATGTGGGTCTTGGCAACATTACCCAGCTTCCCGACTGGCAGCTGTCCGCCGTGGACGTGGTGCTGAACCGGGATAACACCTACCGCATTGTCCGCCTCAACAGCCACCGCACCATGGTCAACGGCGTGGAACTGGGCGATGACCACACCATTATGAAGGCCGGAACCAACGCCGCCGATTATCTGCCCGCAGGTGTTGAGGATGTTGCCATGTGCACCCAGGAAATCACCGGTCTCTTCGTCCAGCCCGATGTCCAGATCTTTGACGATAAGGGCAACCAAATGGAAGTGACTTACGATGAGGCCACCAAGACCTTCACGGAAAAGACCACTGCCAACACCATGTCCGACGACCAGGCTTCTGCTCTGCGGATGGCCACGGAAACCTACTGTCTGTGGATGATTGCCGAGGTCTCCGACCGGGGCACCGCCGCCAAGTACTTTGACCCCGCCGGCGACGCATACAGCTTTACCTCCATCAGCAAGGATCAGCTTTGGATGCAGTCCAACAACGGCCACGAGTTCAAGGACTACACCGTCACCAACTTCACCCAGTACTCCGACTCCATCTTCTCCGCCCGTGTGGACATGAAACTTGCCGTCACCCGTACCGATGGCTCTGTCAAGGATTATCCCTACGGTAAGACCATGTTCTTCCGGAAGTCCGACACCGGCAAATGGCTGTGCTACAACTTCACCAATGAAGATACCTCCAAGCCCGTTGGCAAGGTCCGCCTGACCTTCATGGACGGCGACAATCTCCTGTACACCGACTTCTTCACCACCGACGCCAAGACCCTCCAGACGCCTACCATCTCCAATATTCCCGAGGGCAAGGTCTTCGCCGGCTGGTACACCCTGGCTAAGGAAGACGGAAAGACCGTTTATAAGGTCATGTTCCAGCCCGACGAAAGCGGCCTTGTGACCATGGCCGACGGCGCCACCCTGGAGCCCATGGTGCTCTATCCCCTCTTTGAGGATGCCGGTGCCGTCCAGGAAACCCCCGCTGAAACGCCCACCAGGGCCCCCAGCGAAACCTCTGCGGATACAACGGAAGGAGCTGCTTAAATGTTAGATACCTTAGCTGTTTCCTTTGACCTGCCTATTCTTGACTGGATTCAGGCAAACTTGCAGTCCCCCTTTATGGACAAGTTCATGCCCTTCATCACCCTCTTCGGTGAGGGCGGCATCTTCTGGATTGCAGTGGCAGTTATCCTGCTGATCCTCCCCAAGACCCGCAAAACGGGTCTTGGCATGGGATTTGCGCTGATTTTCGGCCTGGTGGTCTGCAATATGACCCTGAAACCCCTGTGTCAGCGCATTCGTCCCTATGATTTCCAAATGGAAAACTACGGCATCACCATTAATCTGCTGGTTAAAGGCCTGCACGACTATTCCTTCCCCTCAGGACATACCATTGCTTCCTTTGAAGCAGCCACGGTGCTCCTGCGGCGGGATAAACGTATGGGCATTCCGGCCCTGATTCTTGCCTGTCTTATCGCTTTCTCCCGGCTCTATCTCTATGTCCACTACCCCACCGATGTCCTGGTTGCCATCGTTCTTGGCGTGATCTTCGGCATCCTGGGCGATATGCTGGCTGCGAAAGTCGCGCCCAGACTTCCCTTCCCCGGTCAAAGCAAAAGCGGCAAATATCTGAAATAAGAAAACGCACCCTAAGGAGTTTTCCTTAGGGTGCCATTCTATATTCTGATTCATTTCATGAGATTTTTCTGCCCAGGTTATTATGCTTTCAACTCCTGGTCACGTTCTCCCCCGCCCTCTCTGAAGACCTTTGCTGGGTTTTTATGCCGAAATCGTGTTTCTCTATTATCCATATCCAAAGTCCGCCGCAGGAGTCTTCTGGCGCCTCCTGCGGCAGACTTCCAATTGAAAGAATCGCATATTTCTTTACTGCACGTTCTGGTTCAGAGCAAAAGAAAAACCACACCAAATCGGTGTGGTTTTTCTTTTTGGAGCTGCTAGCCAGATTTGAACTGGCGACCTCATCCTTACCAAGGATGCGCTCTACCGACTGAGCTATAGCAGCATTTATTTGATTCATCTCTCAGACAGCTTTGATATTATACAACGTTACTTTCAGTTTGTCAAGAGGTTTTTAGAATTTTTTTGATTTTCCTCGAAACAGGGCCTGCCGCCAAAATGGCAGGCCCTGTTCTCTTGGAAATTACACCAGCTCGATGACAGCCATCTCAGCAGCGTCGCCGCGACGCTCGCCAGTGCGGGTCACACGAGTGTAGCCGCCGTTGCGGTCGGCGTACTTGGGAGCGATCTCCTTGAACAGCTTGTGAGCCACGTCTTCCTTGGTGATGAAGGCCAGAGCCCGGCGGTAGGATGCCAGGTCGCCCTTCTTGCCCAGGGTGATCATCTTCTCGACCACGGGCTGCACTTCCTTGGCACGATAGAAGGTGGTCTCCATCTTGCCGTTATTCAGCAGATCGGTCACCTGCTGACGCAGCAGGGCTTTTCTCTGAGCGCTGGTCTTACCCAGCTTACGAGTGCCGAACATGAACGTTTCCTCCTTTATTAAAAGGTAAGTCGATTAGTTGTTGCCGCTGTTTTCTTCGCTGGCCAGGGACAGGCCCATCATCTCCAGCTTCTTCTGAACCTCGTCCAGGGACTTCTTGCCCATGTTGCGCACCTTCATCATGTCCTCACCGGTCTTGCCGATCAGGTCGGCGACGGTGTTGATGTTGGCACGCTTCAGGCAGTTGAAGCTCCGCACAGACAGATCCAGCTCGTCAATGGTCATGGCGAGCTTTGCGTCAGGACGGTCCGCAATCTTTTCCACCACGGTGGAAGAAATAGCCACGGCGTCAGAGAGGTTCGTGAACACAGCCAGGTGGTCGGACAGGATCTTGGCGCCCAGGGACACGGCGTCCTTGGCATCAATGGTCTTATCCGTCCAGACCTCCAGAGTCAGCTTGTCGAAGTCGGTCTTGTCGCCGACACGGGTGGGCTCCACCGTGTAATTCACCTTGGTTACAGGAGAATAGATGGAGTCGATGGGAATCACGCCAATGGGGGTCTGGGCGGTTTTGTTCCGGTCAGAGGGAACGTAACCGCGGCCCTGGGACAGGGTGATCTCCATATTGAAAGTGGCGCCTTCGCCCAGCGTGCAGATGTGCAGTTCAGGGTTCAGGATTTCCACCTCGGCATCGGCCTTAATGTCCGCAGCAGTGACCTCACAGGGGCCCACGGCGTCGATGTGAACGGTCTTAATGCCGGAGCAGTGGATCTTCGGGGTCAGACGCTTCACATTCAGCACGATCTCCGTCACATCCTCGGTAACGCCGGGGATGGTGGAGAATTCATGCTGCACTCCCTGGATTTTCACGGAAGTGGCCGCGTAGCCAGGAAGGCTGCTCAACAGGATACGACGCAGGGAGTTACCCAAGGTCATGCCGTAGCCGCGCTCCAGAGGCTCCACAACATACTTGCCGTAAGAGGGGTCCTCAGGCTGGTCAAGGCAGGTGATGCGAGGCTTTTCAATTTCTACCATGAATCAAAACCCTCCTTAAATGTGTGGGGCGTAACGCCCCACCAGACAGACTTGCGTACGGATGGGGGGCATTACTTGGAGTACAACTCGACGATGAGGTGCACAGCGATATCGAAGTCGATATCGGCCTTGGTAGGCATAGCGATGACCTTACCCTGGAGGGTGTTCTTATCACGATCCAGCCACTTGGGAGCGGCGACAAAGGCGTCGTCCTCCTTCAGCTTTTTGAAGAAGGCGTTGGAAGAGGCTTTCTCAGAGACGGCAATCACATCGCCGACCTTGATGAGGTAGCTGGGGATGTTGACACGGTTACCGTTGACGGTGAAGTGGCCGTGGTTCACCAGCTGACGAGCCTGACGGCGGGTGGTGGCGAAGCCCAGACGGTAAACAACGTTATCCAGGCGGCGCTCGCAGTAGGTCAGCAGGTTCTCACCGGTGTTGCCCTCGGCGCGGGAAGCCTTCTCGTAGTAGTTACGGAACTGCTTCTCCTGGATGCCGTAGACAAACTTGACCTTCTGCTTCTCGGTGAGCTGAGTAGCATACTCAGACTTCTTGGTTCTTCTCTGTCCGCCGGGGTTCTTGTTGGAAGTCTTGCTATAACCCATAGCGGCAGGAGAAACGCCCAGCGTTCTGCAACGCTTCAGCACGGGCTGCATATTCTTAGCCATATGACAAATTTCCTCCTATTGCTTTCTCAGACACGACGTCTCTTGGGGGGACGGCAGCCATTGTGGGGAATGGGGGTGACGTCCTTGATCATAACAACTTCCAGGCCAGCGGTCTGAAGTGCACGAATGGCGGCTTCACGTCCCTGGCCGGGGCCCTTGACGTAGACCTCGACAGTCTTCAGGCCGTGCTCCATTGCAGCCTTTGCAGCCGTCTCAGCGGCGGTCTGGGCAGCAAAGGGAGTGGATTTCCGGGAGCCCCGGAAGCCCAGTCCACCGGAGGAAGCCCAAGAAAGGGCGTTGCCTTCCAGGTCGGTGATGGTCACCATGGTGTTATTGAAAGAGGAGCGGATATGGGCCGCACCCTTCTCTACGTTCTTGCGCTCGCGACGGCGCTTGACAGTCTTCTTAGCGTTGGTAGCCATTTACATATCCCTCCTTACTTCTTCTTGTTGGCAATGGTCTTCTTGGGACCTTTGCGGGTACGGGCGTTGGTCTTGGTACGCTGACCGTGAACGGGCAGGCCGCGGCGATGACGGACACCACGATAGCAGCCGATTTCGGAGAGCCGCTTGATGTTCATAGCGGTTTCCCGGCGCAGGTCACCTTCGATGAGGTACTTGTGCTCGATGGTGTCACGGAGCAGGGCTTCCTGCTCTTCATTCAGGTCCTTGACCCGGGTGTCGGGGTCAATGCCGGTCTGGGCCAGGACTTCAGCGGCGCGGCTGGGTCCGATGCCGTAGATATAGGTCAGAGCAACTTCGATCCGCTTGTCGCGGGGAAGGTCGATACCAGAAATACGTGCCATATTTCTCCTCCTATTAGCCTTGTCTCTGCTTATGCTTGGGGTTTTCGCAAATTACCATAACGCGACCCTTGCGCTTGATGATCTTACACTTTTCGCACATGGGTTTAACGGACGGTCTTACCTTCATACTGTTTAACCTCCATATGAGACTTCTGTCTCTAAGTTTACTTGCTTCTCCAGGTGATCCGGCCCTGGGTCAGATCATAGGGAGACATTTGAACGGTTACTTTATCACCGGGCAAGATCTTGATGAAATTCATTCTGAGCTTGCCGGAAATGTGTGCCAGAATGGTGTGTCCGCTGCCGATGTCGACTTTGAACATAGCATTCGGCAGTGCATCGGTTACGATGCCTTCAATTTCGATTACGTCGTCTTTCGCCAAGTTAATTACCCTCCCAGGTTGTTCGCTTGCAACTGTCTGGCAATGAATGCCAGATCTCTTCGTAATTCGCTGTTCGGGACTTTGTCACCGGAAAGCAGCTTCCCGGCAACTCTGGTCTCAGAGCGAAGGACTTTCAAAACGTGTCTGCGTTTTTTCCGCTTGGGATTTTCCTGGGTGCGGCCCTTGCCGTCTGCCAGTTGGAGATACGTTTCTTCTTCGCCGATCACGTAGAAGAATTGTCCCCGATCCCGTCCTGCGGCGGAAACTACAACATCTGATATGTGAATATCCGCTTTGTCCGGGCCCATAGTTCAAAGTCCTTCGGTGACGGTGAGTATTTCCGGCTCGCCGTCGGTGATGAGTACAGTATTTTCATAGTGGGCAGAAAGCTTTCCGTCGGCGGTGACCGTCGTCCAGCCGTCCTTCAGAACCCGCACCTCATAGGTGCCTACGTTCACCATAGGTTCGACGGCGATGGTCATACCGGGAAGCAGTCTGGGTCCACGGCCGGGTGCGCCGTAATTAGGCACCTCCGGCTCCTCATGCAGCTGCCGTCCCACGCCGTGACCTACGAAGGAACGGACAACTGAAAAACCGTTAGACTCCACATACGTTTGTACGGCATGGGAGATATCCTGCACGCGGTTTCCCTTTGTGGCGTAGCGGATGCCCTCAAAAAAGGACTGCCGCGTCACATCGATCAGCTTTTGTGCTTCGGCACTGACGGTGCCGCAGGGGAAGGTAGCCGCACAATCACCATGAAAACCTTTAAAGTACGCACCTACGTCCACAGACACGATGTCCCCTTCCTTCAGGATGTAGCCACCCGGAATTCCGTGGATAACCGTACTGTTGACGCTGATGCAGGCACTTGCGGGATAGCCGTTATAGTTCAGGAATGACGGTTTCGCACCCTGATGCACGATAAAATCGTGGACGGCCTGGTCGATGGCTTTGGTCGATACGCCAGGCCTTACCATATCCCCTGCCAAAGCACGGGCTGCCGCGGTAATTTTACAGGCCTGGCGCATGGACTCCAGCTCGCGTTCATTTTTGATCGCGATCATACCTTCGCCTCAATCGCTACGAGGATGTCCTCGTTGGCTTTCTCAATAGACTGGCTGCCGTTGACGGTGACCAGCCGGCCCAGCTTGCCATAGAAGTCCTTCAGGACCTCGGTGGAAGCGTGGTAGACCTCCAGGCGGTGACGGACGGTCTCGGGGGCGTCATCCTTGCGGATGATGAGCTCCGTGCCGCAGTTGTCGCAGACGCCTTCGGTCTTGGGAGGATTGGCGGTAATGTGGTAGCTTGCACCACACTTGGGGCAGACACGGCGGCCGGTCATACGGCCTTCGATCTCCTCATCCGCAACCTCAATGGAAACCACATGGTCGATCTTCACGCCCTTGGCTTCCAGAGCTTCGGCCTGGGCCAGCGTGCGGGGCACGCCGTCCAGGATAAAGCCCTTTTGGCAGTCGGGCTGGGCCACCCGGTCCGCGACGATGCCGAGAATCAGCTCATCGGGAACCAGGGCGCCTTCGTCCATGAATTTCTTAGCTTGTTTTCCCAGCTCCGTGCCATTTGCCATGGCTTCCCGGAGCATGTTCCCGGTAGAGATGGCGGGGATGCCAAGCTTCTTTACCAGCAGCTCAGCCTGTGTCCCCTTTCCGGCGCCGGGCGCGCCCAGTAGAATGAGATTCATCCTGCCATACCTCCTGTGCTCAATCCAGGAAGCCCTTGTAGTGCCGCATGAGCATCTGGGCCTCCAGCGCCTGCACCGTCTCCAGGGCAACGCCCACGACGATGATGACGGAGGTGCCGCCGATGGCCAGGTTCCGGACACCGCTCATGAGGTTGCCGCCCACAATGGGGAGCAGAGAGACGATGCCAAGGTACACAGCACCAAAGACAACAATCTTGTTAATGACCTTCTGGATGAATTCGGCAGTGGGCTTACCGGGACGGAAGCCGGGGATGAAACCGCCGTTCTTCTTCAGGTTGTTGGAAATCTCCACGGGATCGTACTGGATGGTGGAGTAGAACCAGCTGAAGAAGAAAATCATCAGGAAGTAGATGAACGCATAGGTCCAGCTCTGGCTGCTCCACACATGGTCATACCACCAGTTGCCGCTTTCAGGAGTGATGCCCATGAAGGCACAGATGGTAGCGGGGATGGAGCAGATGGACTGGGCGAAAATCACGGGCATAACACCGGACATGCTGACCTTGATGGGCAGGTTGGTGTTCTGGCCGCCGTAGACCTTCCGGCCAACCACACGCTTGGCGTACTGAATGGGAATACGGCGCTCAGCATCGTTGATGAAGACGATGAACAGGATCAGCGCAACAATGCCAACCAGGACGATGATGATCTGCCACCAGATCATGTGGAAGAGGTTGTTCACCATGGCGGGGATACCGGAGATGATATTGGCAAACAGAATCATGGAGATGCCGTTGCCGATGCCAAACTCGGTGATCTGTTCGCCCATCCACATGACCACAGCAGAACCTGCGGTGAAGGTCAGAATGATGACCATAGCGGGCACAAAGCCGGTTTCGGTGATAATGGCGAAGCCCTGGGCGGAGTAGTTCTTGAGCATCATGTAGTAGCCCCAGCCCATGAGCAGACCCAGGCCCACGGTGGTGTACCGGGTAATCCGCTCGATCTTCTTCTTACCTTCCTCGCCGCCGTCCTTAGCCAGCCGCTCCAGAGCGGGAATGGCGATGGTCAGCAGCTGGATGATAATGGAAGCGTTGATATAGGGCTGAATGCTCAGGGCAAACACCGTGGCCTGCCGGAAGGCAGAGCCGGACATGGCGTTGTACAGGCCCAGGATGGTGTTGGACAGAACGCTGTCAAAGTAGGAGGTCAACGTGGCCACGTCGATATAGGGGACGGGAATCACATTGCCGATCCGGTAGATGAGCAGAATGAAGAGGGTGAAGATGATCTTTTTCCGCAGTTCGGGGATGCCCCATGCGTTTTTCAGTGTCTGTAACACCTTAGATCACCTCAGCCTTTCCGCCTGCCTGCTCGATCTTTTCCTTAGCAGACGCAGAGAAGGCTGCGGCCTTGACAGTGACCTTCTTGGTCAAAGTACCGTTGGACAGCACCTTCAGGCCATAGGGGCAGGCGGAGATGACACCGGCCTCGATCAGAGCGGCGGCATCCACAACTGCATCGTCTTCAAACTGGTTGAAAACAGCCAGGTTGACAGCAGTCAGGGGCTTTGCGAAAATGTTATTGAAGCCGCGCTTGGGGATACGACGGACCAGAGGCATCTGGCCGCCTTCAAATCCGACGCGGACCTTGCCGCCGGAACGGGCCTTCTGGCCCTTGTGGCCACGGCCGCCGGTCTTGCCGTTGCCGGTGCCGATGCCGCGGCCCTTACGCTTGCCCACATGGGTGGAACCAGCGACGGGAGAGAGTTCATGAAGCTTCATAGTGGTGCTCCTCCTTACTCAACTTCGGTGACCTGGAGGAGGTAGCCGATCTTGGCGATCTTGCCCCGGGTCTGGGTGTTGTCAGGCTGGATGGTCACCTGGCCGATCTTCCGCAGTCCCAGGGACTGGGCAGTGGCGATGTGCTTCTCCAGACGGCCGTTCAGGCTCTTAACAAGGGTGATTTTCAGATTTGCCATGGTAAAAGCCCTCCTTAACCAACGATTTCTTCCACGCTCTTACCGCGAACAGCAGCGACCTGCTCGGGGGAACGCAGGGAGGTCAGGCCGGCCATGGTGGCCTTGACCACGTTCTGGGGGTTGTTGGAGCGCAGGCACTTAGCGCAGATGTTCTTGATACCAACTGCCTCCATAACGGCACGGACAGCGCCGCCGGCGATAACGCCGGTACCTTCGGGGGCGGGCTTCAGCAGAACGGTGCCGGCACCGAAGATGCCGATGACGTCGTGGGGAATGGTGTTGCCGTCCAGGGAAATCTTGACCATGTTCTTCTTGGCATCGGAAATGCCCTTGAGAATGGCCTCGGAGACCTCAGCGGCCTTGCCCATGCCGTAGCCCACGGTGCCCTTGCCGTCGCCGACCACAACCAGAGCGGAGAACCGCATGGTGCGGCCGCCCTTGGCGGTCTTGGAGACCCGGTTCAGGTAGACGACTTTCTCAATGAGCTCAGGAGCTTCATTGTTCGCAGTCTTATTGTAAGCCATTTTGTTTCCTCCTCTTAGAACTTGAGGCCGCCCTCACGGGCGCCTTCAGCCAGGGCGGCGACACGGCCATGATACACATAACCGCCGCGGTCGAAAACGACCTCTTCAATGCCCTTTGCCTTGGCACGCTCAGCAATCGCCAGGCCGATCTTCTTTGCGCCTTCGCAGTTGCCGGTGGTGCCCTCAAATTCCTTCTCCAAGGTGTTGGCACTGACCAGGGTCACGCCGTTCACGTCGTCGATGATCTGAGCGTAGATGTTTGCATTGGAGCGGAACACGTTCAGACGGGGACGCTCGGGGGTGCCGGAGATCTTGCCACGAACGCGGACATGCCGCTTCAGGCGCATAGCCTTCTTATTGATTTTGCTGACCATTTCGGCACACCTCCATTACTTCTTGCCACCGGTCTTACCAACCTTGCGGCGGATGACCTCAGTGGTGTACTTGATGCCCTTGCCCTTGTAGGGTTCGGGGGGACGTTTGCCACGGACTTCTGCGGCAAACTGACCGACGGTCTGCTTGTCGATGCCGTGGATAATGATCTTGTTGGGAGCGGGGACCTCAATGGTGATGCCGGGGATCTCGTCCACGATGACCTCGTGGGAGAAGCCCAGACGCATGACAAGCTGAGTGCCCTTCTTCTCGGCGCGGTAGCCAACGCCGTTGACTTCCAGTTCCTTGGAGTAGCCCTTCTCAACGCCCTCCACCATGTTGTGGATCAGGGTGCGGGTCAGGCCGTGCAGGGACTTGTGCAGGTGCTCGTCATCGGGACGGTCAACGATCAGTTCGTTGCCCTCGATCTTCAGGATCATGTCGGGATGCGCAGCGTAGGTCAGGGTGCCCTTGGGTCCCTTAACGGTGACGACGTTGCCCTCGGCAATGTCCACCGTGCAGTTTGCCGGAATGATAACCGGCTTCTTACCAATTCTAGACATTCTCGTGTCCTCCTTACCAGACAAAGGCCAGGACTTCGCCGCCGATGTGCAGCTCGCGGGCCTTCTTGTCGGTCATGACGCCCTTGGAAGTGGAGACGATGGCGATACCCAGGCCTTTGAGAACCTTGGGCAGCTCCTCGGCACCGGCATAGACACGCAGGCCGGGCTTGGACACCCGACGCAGGCCGGAGATGACCTGCTGCTTCTTAGCCAGGTACTTCAGGGTGATGTGGATGGTGCCCTGATTGCCATTGTCCACCACGGAGTAGGACTTGATGTAGCCCTCATCCAGCAGGATCTGAGCGATGGCCTTCTTCAGGTTGGAAGCAGGGACATCGACGGTCTCGTGCTTGGCAGAGTTCGCGTTCCGGATACGGGTCAGCATATCGGCTACGGGATCGGTGATTTGCATATTTAATATCCTCCTTTTAGAAGTTACGGGCTTTACCCGTTTTAAGTCCGGAGGTATCCGGGGAATGCGCTTTGGGTTTCCCCAAAGCCATCTTCCCAGGACTTACCGGACCATTTTACATTTTGATCGACTTACCCTAAGGAAACCGATTTACCAGCTGGCCTTGCGGACGCCGGGGATCTGGCCCTTGTAGGCGAGCTCCCGGAAGCAGATACGGCACACGCCGTAGTCGCGCAGGTAAGCATGGGGTCTGCCGCAGATCTTGCAGCGGTTGTAGCGGCGGCTGGAGAACTTGGGCTCAGCCTGCTGCTTCAGGATCATAGACTTCTTAGCCATTCTTTCGTCCTCCTAATCAAGCGTGGAAGGGAGCGCCCAGCTGGGTGAGCAGTTCCTTGGCTTCCTCATCGGTGGTGGCGGTGGTGCAGATGCAGATATCCATACCACGGATCTTGTCCACCTTGTCGTACTCGATTTCGGGGAAGATCAGCTGCTCCTTCAGACCGAAGGCGTAGTTGCCGCGGCCGTCGAAGGAATTGGGGTTGATGCCGCGGAAGTCGCGGACCCGGGGCAGAGCCACGCTGAACAGACGGTCCAGGAACTCGTACATCTTGTCGCCGCGCAGGGTGACCTTGACGCCGACAGACTCGCCTTCACGGAGCTTGAAGTTTGCAACGGACTTGCGGGCCTTGCACACAACGGCCTTCTGACCGGTGATGACGCCCAGGTCCTTCACAATAGCCTCGATCTCCTTGGCGTTGTTCTTGCTTTCGCCGCAGCGGACATTCACGATGACCTTCTCCAGCTTGGGAATCTGCATAACGCTCTTGTAGCCGAACTTCTTGTTCAGAGAGGGAGCGATTTCCTTAACATACAGTTCTTTCATTCTGCTTGCCATAGTTCAATCTCTCCTTTCTCAGATTTCGGCGCCGCACTTGCGGCAGACGCGGACCTTCTTGCCGTCCACGATCTTGTGGCCCACACGGACGCCCTTGCCGCACTTCTCGCAGAAGAGAGCGACCTTGCAGACACGGATGGGGGTCTCACGCTTGACAATGCCACCGGTCTCGCCCTGACGGCGGGGCTTGGTGTGGCAGGTAGCGATGTTGACCTTCTCCACGACAACCTTGTTCTCAGTGGGCATGGCCACCAGGACCTTGCCCTTTACGCCCTTGTACTTACCGGACAGGACGATAACGGTATCATTCTTTTTAATGTTCATTCTTCGGTATCCCCCTTAGATGACTTCGGGTGCCAGGGAGAGGATCTTCATGTAATCTCTCTCACGGAGCTCACGGGCCACAGGTCCAAAGATACGGGTACCACGAGGATTCTTGTCCTCCTTGATGATGACGGCTGCGTTCTCGTCGAAGCGAACGTAGCTGCCATCCTCACGGCGAACGCCGCGCTTGGTACGGACGATAACAGCCTTCACGACCTCGCCCTTCTTCACGGTGCCGCCGGGAGCAGCCTTGCGGACGGAAGCGACGATCACATCACCGATGTTGCCGTATTTCCGCTTGGAACCGCCCAGGACGCGAATGCAGTGGATCTCTTTGGCGCCGGTGTTGTCGGCAACCTTCAGATAGCTTTCTTCCTGAATCATTCGTTTCCGACCTCCTTACTTCGCCTTTTCGATGATTCTGACCAGTCTCCAGCGCTTGTCCTTGGACAGGGGACGGGTCTCCATGACCTCCACGGTATCGCCGATGCCGCAGACATTTTCTTCGTCGTGAGCCTTCAGCTTGTAGGTCCGCTTCATGGTCTTCTTGTAGAGAGGATGCTGAACGCTATCCTCGATAGCAACCACAATGGTCTTGTCCATCTTGTCGGAGACGACCTGACCGATTCTGGTTTTACGGAATGCACGATTCTCAGTCATTTACGTTTCCTCCTCAGACGTTCTGCTCTTTTTCGCGAATAATGGTCTTGATGCGGGCAATGTCCTTCTTAGCGGCCGTGATCTGCATGGGGTTGTCCAGCTGGTTGGTTGCGTGCTGCATCCGGAGCATGAACAGGTCCTTCTTCAGTTCCACGAGCTTCTTGTTCAGGTCCTCAACGGACAGATTTTTCAGTTCCTTTGCCTTCATCATTATTCACCACCAATCTCGGTTTCGACTTCCTTGGCGATGATGCGCGTCTTGATGGGCAGCTTGTGCTGTGCAAGACGCAGAGCCTCACGGGCGATCTCTTCGGAAACGCCGCCGATCTCAAACATCACCTTCTGATTCTTAACGACTGCGACCCAGCCTTCGGGAGCGCCCTTACCGGAACCCATACGGGTGCCCAGGCCCTTCTTGGAGTAAGGCTTGTCGGGGAAGATCTTGATCCAGACCTTACCGCCACGCTTGGTGTAACGGGTCATGGCGATACGGGCGGCTTCGATCTGATTGCCGGTGATCCAGCCGGGCTCCAGAGCCTGGATGCCGAATTCACCGTAGGAAACGGTATTGCCGCGGGAAGCAGCGCCGGTCATACGACCACGCTGGACCTTGCGGTACTTTGCTCTTTTGGGCATCAGCATTAGCGGTTGCCTCCTTCTCTGCGGTTATAGTTCCGGTCACCGCCGTTACGGCGCTCGCCGTTTCTGCGGTCACCATTGCGGCGGTCGCGGCGCTCGCGGCGCTCACGGGGAGCGGGTTCGGGAGCGGCGGAACGCAGGGTGGTGTTCAGGACTTCGCCCTTGTAGATCCAGACCTTCACACCGATGCGGCCGTAGGTGGTGGCAGCCTCAGCGAAGCCGTACTCAATGTCGGCACGGATGGTCTGAAGGGGAATGGTGCCCTCGTGATAGCTTTCGGAGCGGGCGATTTCAGCGCCGCCCAGACGGCCGGCACAGGTGACCTTGATGCCCTTGGCACCCAGGCGGGTAGCCTGCTGCATGGCCTTCTTCATGGCCCGGCGGAAGGAGATACGCTTCTCCAGCTGCTGGGCGATGTTCTCAGCAACCAGCTGAGCGTTCAGGTCGGGGGAACGGACCTCAACGATGTTCAGGTTCACGCTCTTGCCCAGACGAGCTTCCATATCCTTGCGCAGGTTCTCGATCTCAGCGCCGGCCTTGCCGATGACCACACCGGGGCGGGAGCAGTTGATGTTGATCTTGACCTTGCCGTTGGAACGCTCGATCTCGATCTTAGCCACGCCAGCGGCGTACAGCTTGTTTTTCAGATACTTACGGATGTTGTAATCTTCGACCACCAGGTCGCCGACCTTCTCCTCCCGGGCATACCAGCGGGAGTCCCAGTCCTTGATTACACCAACGCGCAGTCCATGGGGATTTACTTTCTGTCCCATAGCTACCTCCTGATTAAGCCTTCTCGCTCACACCAATGGTGATGTGAGTGGTTCTCTTGTTGATCCGAACGAAACCACGACGGGAAGCGATGCGGCCGCGCTTGAGGATGGGGCCGGGGTTCGCAATGGCGGTGGAGACGTACAGGTTGTCAGCGTTCATGCCGTGGTTGTGCTCAGCGTTGGCGATGGCGCTCTTGAGCAGCTTGGCCATAGGCTCGCAAGCTGCCTTGGAGGTCTGGCTCAGGTAAGCAGCGGCGGACTTGACGTCCTGACCACGGATCATATCGCAGACCAGCTTGACCTTACGAGGAGACATACGGACGAATTTGACATGTGCAATAGCTTCCATTTTCGTACCTCCTTACTTGGCGTTAGCGGTCTTGCTGCCGGAGTGGCCCCGGAAGGTCCGGGTGGGCACGAACTCGCCCAGCTTGTGGCCGACCATATCCTCGGTGATATAGACGGGAACGTGCTTGCGGCCGTCGTGGACAGCGATGGTGTGACCGACAAAGGAGGGGAAGATGGTGGAAGATCTGGACCAGGTCTTCAGAACCTTCTTTTCACCGGCCTTATTGAGCTCCTCCACGCGCTTGTACAGCTCAGGAGCTACGAAAGGGCCCTTCTTGATACTTCTGCTCATTTCATTTCCTCCTTACTTGCTGTTTCTGCGCTTGACGATGAACTTATTGGTGCGGTTCTTCGTCTTGCGAGTCTTGTAACCCAGTGCGGGCTTGCCCCAGGGAGTCACAGGGCCGGGACGGCCGACAGGAGCGCGGCCTTCGCCACCGCCGTGGGGGTGGTCATTGGGGTTCATAACGGAACCGCGGACCGTGGGACGGACGCCCATGTGGCGCTTACGGCCAGCCTTACCGATGTGGACGTTCTCATGGTCCAGGTTGCCCACCTGACCAACGCAGGCGGTGCAGTTGGTGCGGACATAGCGGACTTCGCCGGAGGGCAGACGGATCTGAGCCAGGTCGCCTTCCTTAGCCATGAGCTGAGCGGCGGCGCCGGCGCTGCGGACCAGCTGAGCACCGTAACCGGGCTGCAGCTCCACGTTGTGGATCACGGTACCAACAGGAATATTGGCAATGGGCAGGCAGTTGCCGGGCTTGATGTCGGCGTTGGCGGAGGCGACGACAACGTCACCGGCAGCCAGGCCGTAGGGAGCCAGAATGTAGGACAGGGTGCCGTCCTCGTACTTGATGAGTGCGATATAAGCGGACCGGTTGGGGTCGTACTCAATGCGCTGGACCGTAGCGGGCATATCGGTCTTGAGGCGCTTGAAGTCGATCACGCGGTACTTGCGCTTGTTTCCGCCGCCCTTGTGGCGAACGGTGATGTGACCATAGCTGTTGCGACCGGCGTGCTTCTTCAGGGTCTCAACAAGGCTACGCTCAGGTTTTGCCTTCTTATCCACACCGTCGAAACCGGAAACAGTCATGTTACGGCGGGCAGCGGTGTAAGGCTTAAAAGTTTTAATAGCCATTTGCGTTTCTCTCCTTTTTGAGATTTGGATTAGACCATACCCTCGAAGAACTCGATGGTCTTGGAGTCAGCAGTCAGGGTGACAATGGCCTTCTTGTAGTCGGCACGCTTGCCAGCGGGGTAAGCGCCGTTGCGCTTGACCTTGCCCTGCATCCGAACGGTGTTGACCTTTGCGACCTTCACGCCGAAGGCAGTTTCCACAGCTTCCTTGATCTGGGTCTTGTCAGCGCGGATGTCCACCATGAAGACGTACTTCTTATCGGCCACAGCCTCCATGGACTGTTCGGTGATCACAGGTCTTCTGATGATATCGTATGCATTCATGCGAATACCTCCTCGATCTTAGCCAGCGCGGCCTGATCGACCACCAGCTTCTGGGCGTTCACGATGTCGTAAACGTTCAGCAGGTTGGCGAAGGTGACCTCGCAGCCGGGGATGTTGCGGCCGGACTTGACCACATTCTGGTCAGCGGCAGCAGTGACCACCAGGGTCTTGCAGTCGCAGCCCACAGCCTTCAGGAAAGCGGCGAACTGAGCAGTCTTGGGGGCATCCATCTTGATGGAGTCAATCACCACCAGGTTGGTTTCAGCCACCTTGGCGCTCAGGGCGCTCTTCAGAGCCAGGCGCTTTGCCTTCTTGTTCAGGCTGTAGCTGTAGGAGCGGGGCTTGGGGGCAAACACGATGCCGCCGTGGGTCCACTGGGGAGCCCGGGTGGAACCCTGACGGGCACGGCCAGTGTCCTTCTGACGCCAGGGCTTACGGCCGCCGCCGGAAACCTCAGCGCGGGTCAGAGCGCTCTGAGTGCCCTGACGCTTGTTGGCCAGGTGGTTCTTGACCACATCGTGGACAACAGACTCATTGGGCTCAATGCCGAACACAGCTTCGGAGAGTTCGATCTCGCCAACCAGCTTGCCGGACATATCATAAACGTTAGTCTTAAGCATGATTTACGATCTCCTTTCCTTAGCCTCTTGCGGAAGCCTTCTGGGGGTTTCTGCCGGAAGCCTTCTGCGGGTTCTTGCTGATGCCGGTCTCGACATTCTTGACCTTGTTGTTCTTGACGGTGTTGCGGATATACACCAGGCCGCCCTTGGGGCCGGGGATGGCGCCGCGGATGACCAGCATATTCAGCTCAGCGTCAACCTTCACAACGTCCAGGTTCTCAATGGTAACCTGCTCATTGCCCATCTGACCAGCGCCGATCTTGCCGGGGAAGATACGGGACTGATGAGAAGAGGCGCCCATGGAACCGGCATGACGATGGACAGGGCCGCCGCCGTGGGTCATGGGGGTACGGCCGGCACCGTGACGCTTCACAACGCCCTGGTAGCCATGGCCCTTGGAAATGCCGGTGACGTCGATCTTGTCGCCGGCGGCGAAGGTGTCAGCCTTCACGACGTCGCCGACATTCATCTCAGCAGCGCCCTCGAGCTTGAACTCCTTCAGGTACTTCTTGGCCTCAACGCCGGCCTTCTTCAGGTGGCCAGCCTCAGGCTTGGTGAGCTTGGATTCCTTCACGGTCTCGAAGCCCAGCTGGACGGCGGTGTAGCCGTCGGTCTCGACAGTTTTCTTCTGAGTGACGACGCAGGGACCTGCTTCCACAACGGTAACAGGGATGACCTTGCCGCTCTCATCGAAGATCTGGGTCATGCCCACTTTTTTGCCGATGATTGCTTTACGCATGGTTTTTTACTCCTTTTTTATTAGGTTATTGGTCGATCGCTTCATTGGGAAAGCCATCGACATGACCCGTCCGCCCGATGCCAGACAGTGCGGGCTGCCATAATCATTGTTACGTGATTACAGCTTTATCTCAATCTCAACGCCAGCGGGAAGGTCCAGAGCCATGAGGGCTTCGACGGTCTTCTGGTTGGGGTTGAGGATATCGATCAGACGCTTGTGGGTTCTGCGCTCGAACTGCTCACGGGAGTCCTTGTTGACGTGGGGGGACCGAAGGATGGTAACAACTTCCTTCTTGGTGGGCAGGGGGATGGGGCCGGACACCTGTGCGCCGTTGCGCTTGCCGGTCTCCACGATCTTGGCTGCGCTGGCGTCGATCAGCTGGTGATCGTAGGCCTTCAGCCGAATGCGGATCATCTGGTTTGCCATGTTTTGTTTTCCTCCTTGAAATACGTACTCAGTTTGCGTAGTGTCTGGGTACGGTCGAACTACTTTGTCCGCGCCGCCGTGCGTATCATTCCAGGCCATGAAAAATGGCCGACCGAGGCCGACCCATTCTCCATGCGCCCAGCGATATACGCAAGCGCATTGAAGCAGTTCAGCCGCCCGATGACCGGACATACTCCGCAGAAGTTACCGCCATTAGGCGCAATCTCCTGCATCATCGCATTGCACACATAGTTATCCCACGCGTGCCCAAGTATGATATCACGTTTCCCTCTTTTTGTCAAGAAGATTTTTAGGAAATCGCACAAAGTTTTACCCTTATTTTCGTGGATTTGGGAGAATTCCAAAGGCCTTGCCGGAGTCGGCCAAAATACGGATTCGGGGAGGGGCATTGCGCCCCTCCCCTGCAATTTTGGATTTGTCCGGCGGTTATTGGAAGCTTCACCAGCCGTATATCAAATGAATCAGCCCCAGCTGGTTGAACAGCAGGCATCTTCCCAGGTATATGGAGAAAATCAGAGCGGACAGCATTCCGGCATCCGTGCCATAGAGCCGGCATTTGGATTTTGTCAGTTTATCCCAGGCTTTAAGCAGCAGGAAGCCTACGATTGCCCCCAGAGTGTTCATAATGAGATCGTCCACATCCGTGCCCCGGTAGCAGAGAAGCTGGCTCAGCTCAATGAGCAGCGAAAAGCCCAGTCCTGCAGCGAAAACCTGCCAGAACTTTTCCCGCTTCCTCCAGATCAGAGGCACCAGGAAGCCAAAGGGCACAAACATCACAACATTGAGCCCATAGCCCAGAGGGCTGATGCTCTGGGAAAAGGGAATCAGGTTCACATTTCGCATCAAATGGTCCGGATTCTTTCGCATGGCGTCGTAAATGGTCCCGGCTCCGGTCACGTGGTAGACTGCCATAATATACAGCGCGAACAAGGTAAGCATGGCATAGTGTCCAAACGTAAAGGGGCGTCCCCGTTTCCGCCGAAAGAAAATCAGCACCAGAAGGAAGGGAAAAACTCCGTTATCAATTCATAGCCTATGGCAAGATAGGTATACATGGCCGCACCGTCCTTTTTGAATCTATCCCGATTATACACCGGAATTCCCCAAAATGCCAGTGCAAAGGCTTTAAACTTTCTTTAAATTTAAAAGCGTGCCGATTTTTCGGCACGCTTTTCTTATTTCAGCTCCCAGAGCTTGATTTGGTTCGACTTTTCGTAGAGCTTCAAATAGCTCTCGTATCGGGTCCGTTCGATTTCGCACCTTTCCAGCGCGGCCCGTACGGCGCAGTCCGGTTCCTTCCTGTGGGTGCAGTCGTCAAAACGGCACTTGCCTATGTAGGGGCCAAAATCCGGGAAGGCGTATT
>DVJG01000101.1 GCA_018710805.1 Candidatus Faecousia faecipullorum | reverse complement strand
ACATCTGACATCGACATTTTAGTATTCCCAGAGTTTTCCTATGTCCCCTTTGTGGAAGCATTCTACTCAGCCGATATTCGCTTTTCTGATAGCATTCAGTATCTTTATGATAGGGTGCTGGAACTGAGCAGATACCTCGGTCGGGCAGTGGTAATCTGCAATGAGGATAAGCAGGGGGCAATCGTGTGTATTTATGCAAACAGCTTTGCAGAAGAGACAGAAACGAAATGTAAACATTACATCAAGCATACCATGACCAATTTTTCTGCTTGTGATGTAGTAGGTTACCGTGAAATGGCAGAAAGCATCTTTCAGCCCATTCTCTATAAGGGTTATCGTATTGGCCTGACCATCTGCTACGACTGCAATCACGCAATTTTTAGCCGTAAATATGGGCAGAACGGAGTGGATATAATTCTGAACTGCACTGGCGGAAATGTAGTATATGATAAGTGGTTCAAGTACAATAAAGTCCGTGCTATCGAAAACGGTTGTTTTACCTTTGTTACAATGGGGGGTAATGGCACGATGATCAATCCCCATAACTATGTATATGGATTTACCCCGTCTGGCAAGGAAATGATTCCTACACTATTGAAAGGAAAGTACACAGGTAAAAAGAATATCTCAGGTGGCATTTATGTGTATGATACAGCTGATGATGACGGGAGTACAGAAGCAGATTCCAGCGTCAACCAGGCTGAGTCGCCCAATAAGATGAGTGATCTGGATATCCCAGTAGATGGTGTGGACAATTTCCTTCATAGTGCAAAAACACTAACAGACAAGATATATGTTCTTCATCATCGGACGGTCAATGTGATTTTGTGCTTGATTGATGGTGCAGATATTTTGCGCCCGGAGAAGGTGTTGAAGCTGCTGTACGCAGAAGCCCTAAAGCCCATCTGCAATAAGCGGTACATTATCATCAATCGCTGGGATAAAGTTGACCCGGGCTTCTACGAAACAACCTTGTCCGTAGTGTTGAAGGTACGTTCTATGGAAAATTACTGCGCAGTAGTTTTGGAATCTGGTAATCTGAAAAGGTGTTATCAGTGTGGTCAAAACAGAACAGCCCAGGTGGTCAAAGCGGAGAACAACCATTGGGGGATTGACCTTAGACGCACGGGCGGACCAGAGACGATCTGGCGGAACAAGAGTGGAATGAAGGAGTCCTGGAGAGATAATATTGCGTGGTTGATTGGCACCATGTGATACCATATTAGGAACTACCCAAGCAAAGAAAAGCACTATGGAGGATGTTATAATTGCTGTTCAGATTGGGCCCCTGTAAACCAGTATCCTGCCTTACCGGGGGTTATCATTTAGCCCAATAAACCGTCCCAAGTTCCTTTCCCTTGTTTACAGCTGCGCAATTTCTGCGAGTACAGCTTTTTTGGCGGCAATCTCTTTCTTCATTTCCTCAATCATCACCATCAGTTTTTCCTCGCATTCCTCTCTGGTCGGTGCGTAGACATTGCGGGAAATCCGTTTGCCGTTGGCATCCCGTGGGGAGTATTTTCCTTCCCACAGGTGGTCGTTAATCTGGTACAGGCAGCCGGTGCCGGGCTTGCGGTGCTTGGGCTGGGAAGGGGAGAAGGCCGCTGGCTTTGGCTTGGGAGCCGGTTCTGGAGCGGGCATGGGGGCGTCCGTTTTCCCGATCTGCCGGTCGATTCGTACTGCGGCTTGCTGCTGCATGAAATCTGTAACGTGGGAGTAAATGTCCAGGGTGGTGGCTGAGGAAACGTGGCCGATGATGGAAGATAAGGTTTTCACATCCATACCGTGTTCCAGGGCCATGGTGGCGAAGGTGTGCCGAAGATCGTGGAAGCGTACCACCTTGCACCCTGCCCGAGCCAAGGTCTGTTGCATTCTCCTGCGGGCGTAGTTGGGGGTCAAGGGGGCGTCTTCTTTGACGGGAGAGGGAAACATCCACCGGGAGGAATTTCGCTGCTGATAGTCCGCCAGAACCTTGAGGAGAACCTCCGGCAGAATCACAGTTCGGATGGAGGATTTGGTCTTTGGTTCGGTGATGTGCAGCTGCCCACGGGAGTAGTACATGGATTTGCTGATCTGCAGAGCGCCGGTGCGGAAGGTTAAGTCTGTCCACTGCAGAGCCAGAATTTCTCCTAGCCGCATGCCTGTGGCCAGCTCCAGCAGGAACAGCTCGTAGTAGCCATCCTGCTTTGCCTGGACCAGAAACCGGTGCATTTCCTCCTGGGTCAGTACCTGCATTTCCCGGCTCTTCTTGGGTGGCAGTTTGCAGCCTGCAGCGGGATTGATGCGGATCAGCCCCTCCTGTACTGCCCGAGCCAACGCTGCCCGACAGCTGGCGTGACAGACCCGCACCATTCGGTCGGACAGACCAGGGCCATATTGCTCTACCCGGATGAGCCGTCCACTGGTTTTCAAGCGGGCATAGAACTGCTGTAAATCGTTCTGGGTTAGCTTGTTCAGGGGGATTTGCCCCAACTCGGGGATGATGTGTTTGTAGATCCGCTCGGCATACCCTTCCTGCGTCCGTGGCTGCAGTCCGGGTTTACAATAGGTTTCGTACCAGAAGGTCAGCCAGTCTCCGAAGGGCATATCCTCACGGCACTTGCGGATGGGGGGAGCGCATTCCTCCTGGAGCTTTTTTAGCTTGTCCAGGCACTCTGTTCGGGTTTTGCCCAGAACACTTTTTGTTTTCGGTAGACCATTGTCATCGTAGCCGATAACAACCCGGCCCTCCCAGCGCCCGTCTGCGCGTTTGCGAAGGGTTCCGGAACCTTGTTTTCGTTTCTTTGCCATGGCGTTACCTCACATAATCTCATCCAGGAATCCGCCCACAACCCCTGCGGCTTTCCGGTGCATGTCCGTGGTCATGTGGGTGTAGGTATCCAGGGTAAAGGATGCGTTGGTATGTCCCAGAATACCGGACAAGGTCTTGGCATCTACACCGCTGGTCAGGGCGTGGGTGGCGAAAGTGTGCCGCAAATCGTGGAAGCGCATGGGTGGAAGTTCGGCTCGTCGCAGCAGAACCTTCAGGTGGTCGTAGGCAGTGGATGGGGCCAAGGGCAGTTCGGGAATCGTGGGATTATGGAAAATCCAATCGCTGTAGGAGTGTTTTTTTCGCTGCTTCAGAAGCGCTGCTGTGCTGGGTGGGAGCAGGATGGTTCTGGCACCGGATTCTGTCTTGGTTTCTCCTACCCGGACACCACCGCCCTGGCGTCTGCTGACAGAGCGGTGAATATGGAGTCTGCCTGTACGCTCTTCAAAGTCCTGCCATTTGAGACCGCAGATTTCTCCCAGGCGCATGCCTGTGGTCAGCTCGGTATAGAAGAAATCGTACCACTGAGGATCCTGCTTCAAAGTTTCCAAAAATCGGTCCAGTTGGCCCTCTGAAAGAATCTGTTTAGGCGCATAGTTCGCCTTGGGAATGACCGTACCTTCGGTGGGGTTGCGGGGGATCAAATGCTCCCGCACTGCAGCGTCCAGCGCTTGGTGGAGCATCATGTGAACGCCTCGTACCATGCTGTCGGACAGGGCATTTCCTTTCTCGTAATGCTCTTCCACCCGCCCATTTTCCCGGAGCCAGTTGTACAGCTTTTGGATGTCGGCGGTGGAGATAGCACTGATTTTTTCTTCCCCAAGATAGGGTTTGATTTGGTGTTCTATCATGCCTTTGTATCGGATCAGGGTGCTTTCCCGGAGGGTCAGGGTCATGTAATCCGTCAGCCATTTGTCCAGCCACTGCCCCAGGGTAAGGTTGGATGCTTCTGTCAGTTCCACGTCCCGGTATGCCTCCAGCTGGGCGTGAAGTTTCTTGAGAAGTTCACCTTGGGTCCTGGCAAATACCGAGCGGAAGATGGGACGGCCATCTGCCTTATGGCCAACCACAATCCGCCCTTCCCAGCGTCCGTCACTTCGTTTTCTCACCAGCCCATCGCCGGCTGGTCTTCGCTTTGCCATGGGGAATTCCTCCTTCCTATTTCCAACATTACCACAGCCTTTTCTCAATAGCTATTGACAAATCCAACATTTTTTCTAACTTTCAAAGAAATGACAAATACAGGGGGAAAGCTGTGTAAACTGGACATTGACCCCTATACCGACACCGGAAAAAGCTGTTGGGAGTCTAAGCAAAGTTCCATTCGACAACACCTTAGCAAACCCCTACGGCCCGTTACCGACCCATAAGAAGAATCCGGGAATTTGTTTTGAAAAGACTCTGGTTTTCCTGTAACACTCCGTATTTTTGGCGGGCGTTGCCCGACAATGTCACACCTGAGGATCGGCGGCGATGCCGGTCCTTTCTCCTGCTTCTTTTTCTTCCGCTTTCCTCGGTCCCCAAGCTGGGCCAGCCGGGGAGAAGCCTTACGGTGTGAATGTCTAACTTTTCTGAAGAAAGAACCCGGCAGATTTTCTGCCGGGGCATCCTTGTCCGAAACTTGCGGGATAGGCGGGCAAATCCGGCGCAAAGGGGGTATGGTGGTGTCCTGCCCTTACCCCCGGAAAGAAAACCGGAAACAGGGCCGAAAATCCCGGCCTAACGGGCTGACAAGGCGAATTCTCTGCGCCGTTCATTTTCCTGAATCTGCTGCCGAAGATAGTACTCCCGGGCATCGGCCAAGGGACGGATGGTATAGAGCAGGCTTCCGTTGCGTTTGGTTCCATCTTTTAAGGTGACGGTGGTGGGCTCCGTAAAAATCAACTGCTTCTCCACCAGACTGTCCACATGCTTTTTGACCGTGTTCCGGCTCATGCCTACGGCTTCCCCGATGGTGCGGTAGCTGGGGTAGCACTGATAGGTCTTCCGGTTTTCGCACCGCATGAGAAAGGCATATACTGCCAGCTCTCCAGGAGTCAGGCCCAGCTGGAAGATTTCATTGGGCAGAGGGAAATATTTCCGGGCGGGATTTCGGAGGTGAGAAATACTCTGCTTCATTTTCCCAGACGCTCCTGTACCCAGATTTGAAATTCCTGTTTGGGTACAACCAGACGGTTGCCGATCCGCAGAGCGGGGAAGTCTTTTTCGTGCATCAGCTCATAGGCAGTGGAAGAAGACACGCCGAGTATTTGGGCGACCATATGGGCATTGAGAAACAGGGGCAGTTCGTCGTAGCTTTTGTAAATGGATTGGTTCATGCAGCCTCCTTAACGTGATGTGGGGATGAATGTTTCCTGTGGTAACCATTTTCCTCAGCTCCTTCCTTTTTTCAGAATCCGGCAAACCGGAAGAAAGAACCCCGTACAGATACCCAGACCAATCCATCCTTTCTGCCTGAGGGTTGGCCTTCTGTACGGGGCGATGTATCTTGACGCCAGAATACCGGCGGGATGGATACAAAGAACGTCACTTCCTTTTCTCGGGTTTCCGGTTTGCTTCGAGGGTATTGTAACAGATTTCCAAAGTTTCTTTTAGGGAAAGCCGTCGATGAAGAAAACAGGACTTGTATTTTTGCAGGTTCCAAGGTAACATCACACAAACTTGTTGGAGGTGTGAACATGCAATCATTTACCGAAGCCTTCCGTGCCTATATCCACAGCCATCCCTTTGAGTCCGGAAGAAGTGATGGAGAAACGGTTCTAGACCAGATCTATCAGGTCTATTGGGAATCCCATGAATCCGATCCGCCGGAAATCAAGGATGGTTTCAAAGAGCTGGAGAGCCTTTTAGAATCCTTGCCCTTGGACGATAACAACGCCGTCTTTACCCTTTGCTGCCGCTTATGTACTGCTTACGAGCACAAAGCGTTCCGTGACGGCCTGCTTTACGGCGCGCATATTATGCAGGAGCTATTCCCGAAGGAGAATGCCCAGGGAGAATCCGGGACATATCACGCTTGACACTACCTACCCACACGGCTCTGTCATTTCGTATTCAAGAACTGAAATTAAAACTGCCTCTCCGTTGGTTTTGACGCCAGCGGTGAGGCAGTTTTGTCTTCTGTTGTCATGATGCAATTCGATTTTTGGTACTGCGATTCACCCAAGTTTGTCCCGGAAGAAGGGAATATCCATCTCCGCCTTTTGTGTTGGCAAAGGCAACGACTTCTTTGCAGATATCTCCCACGACCGCTGCTTTCAGTTCAACAACTTCGCTCTCAACAAATGCCATACACAGCGCTTCCTTTTCTTAGTCGCCATTATAATCATTCTTGTCATTCTTGTCAATTTGTATTCATCCGACAAGAAAATTATTCCGTGTTGTCAAAGCCCACGGCCCAGAGTGTTTCTTTGTTTATGCGGTGCAGTTCCTGCACCGCTCACCTTGGGGGAGGGAATCTCTTTTCATATACAGAATCCAATTCCACACCCATCCCAAAAGGAGAAAGTTTTACTTGAAACACGCAGGGCAAGAGCGTGTTAAGGGGGAATTGTTGGAGCAGTAGAAAGTGTTTTACACAGAGCGGAGAGATAAAACCTCTCAGGCCGTACTGGCCCCGGTGGGCTTCGTCCGCCATGACCACAATGTTCCGCCGGGTGGACAGCGGCTCTCCGCATTCATCAAACTTCTGCATAGTGATAAAGATAATGCCGTTTATTTAGGAAGCCAAAAAGTATGGTTTTTTTCTCTTTATCGGGATGAATGACTACCAAATCAGAGCAATTCCAAGGTTCTGTTTTTCTGGAATCACTGTGCAGGCTCCGGGCTTCCTTGTGCACACAATGACAACATCACCTGGATTTAATTGAGATTTCTTAATTGTCTCATTAAACTCAGATGATATATACTTTACATCGTCCATTTTGATATTAAATGGCTCAATATTTGTAGACCGCAAAAACAGGACACCGCTATCTGTATAGTGACTGGCCATGGTTCCTACAAACCCTACTGTGAGATCAGCCACTTCGGATAATTCAATTTCTCGCCACTCACACTTCATACCCAATCGCCCCCAGTTGTTTCTGAATTTCTGTTTCCGGCTGGTGGGACTTGGTGAACAACTCCGACAGTTCCCAGGTGAGCCGGGCCATCTTTTCCTCAAAGGGTTCCCCATCCTCCTGCTGCTCCTCGATACCCACATACCGGCCGGGGGCGAGGATGTAGTCCTGCCCCGCAATCTCCTCGGTGGTAGCTACGGCACAGAAGCCCTTGACTTCCTCCAAGGTACCTGTAAATTCCGCCCACACAGCCACACTTGCACGGACTTTTAGCCACAGTGTTACGGGCTATTAGCCATACCGTCACGGTACAGAGCCACAGTGGCCAGAGGGGCCTCAACAGCCCCTCTGGCGTGCGCATCAAGATTTATCCCAACGAGCTATAATTTTTCTGGATTGCTCATAAATATCCTGTTCGGACCATTCGTGGAATTCGTCGGGTTCCTGAAAAAAGATGCTCAAGATTTCCTGCTTGGCCTGCTCGGTGTTCCTTTTGTTGTGGAACCAGGAAGCATATTTGGTGTCCAGAAGGCGACGTGTCAATATCATATCAGCCATTCGCCTCCTGGTATCTCAGACCATGGCGTTCTCGCATGGAAATCTTTCCAGCAATCAGGACCTCGTAGGAGTTGTGGATGATTCGGTCCAGAATGGCTTCAGCAATAGCACTGCGCTCATCCGAATCCGGATGGATTCGTACATACCAATCACCAGGCTCGTACTGGGTGCAGAAAA
>DVJG01000100.1 GCA_018710805.1 Candidatus Faecousia faecipullorum | reverse complement strand
CTAGCAATATTACTCAAGAATTTTCGTTGGCTGTTCAATTTCGTCTTATACACGATTTCTTAAACAATCCATTAATTGTCCAAGGTGTCTTAGTTTGTCTTTACGTTATTCAATTTACAAGGTACAGGTTTTTGTCTTCCGCTCTCGGCGGGTGACTGAAATATCTTAGCACATCTTAGGAAGTTTGTCAAGAACTTTTTTAAGTTTTTTCAAACTTTTTAATCGGCTTTTTGATATCTTTGCTGTCTCGCGGACAGCTTGCATATATTAGCACAGCTACTCCTCTTTGTCAAGAGGTTTTTTCCTTTTTTCGCCAGAAATTTTGAAGGGTCATTACGGCTGGAATGATAAGGAAGAGAATCACGGTTCCTATGGCGATTGCCTGGCTGTTATAAGGGATTCCCCACAGATACAGAAGGGCTGTTATAATTGCTTTTCCCCACTTGGTCTTCCCTGTCCCACTCCCCGCTGCCATCAGGTAACTCAAAGCTGTGAAGAAACCCAGCGTCATTGCCACCGATGCGAGACTTTCAAAACGCCAGCCGGTTCCAAAGAGAGAGATATTTCTGCTCAGTTCATACACCGGCGCGTTTGTTGTATTTGCCAGAAGCGAGACTGCACTGGCCGCTACGGCGAACAGCATCAACTTCCACAGGGGTTTTCTCCCCCCTGCCCCCCGTTCCAGAGCCGGGAGCAGAAGAAAGGGTACAATATCCATGTTGGTCATTCTCACTCTGGGAATCAGCTGCCAGGGTTCCATTTCCGGCACCGCTGACAGGTAAATGGTCCCCAGCAGAAAGAGCACAGGATACAGCAGAATGCACGCCACCCGAATGGCCCGGTTCTTGTCGATTCCAGCAGCCAGAGCCAGCAGAATCAGAGGCGCTGCCCAGTTCTCCCGGTGTCCGGGCCAGTAGTCGCTGATCCATTGAAGGACCAGGGCCCCCAGGACGCAGGTCCAGAGGCTTTGAAGCAGTTTTAGAAACTTACCCTGAGGCAGAGCGTGGCAGGATAGCCATTGGGCGGCTCCCAGGCAAAGAGCAGACAGCAAAAAGGTCACGGGCCAGGAGCATCCCGACGAGGCCTGGGCAAGCGGAGCCAGCATGGCTGCCGCCAGGTAGGTATCCGACTGTTTTTCACTGATCTCTGGATTCAAGGCGATAGCCCGCCTCCCTTCGCTGCAAAATCGGGACGTTCTTTTTTCCGGAGCGCAGATTTCCCAGGGTCACATCCGGCGGATGGGCCGTCAGATACTTTGTCAGATCGGCATCGGCATGGACGTCCAGGCCGACACAGACTTTTGTAGCAGGGCGCAGAGCATTTGTCAGCTCCGGCAGTAAGGTCAGGGTATCCGGTGTAAGAACAAGAAAGTCTGCGGTATCCAGGAAGACGGCTCCGGGCGCTGTGGCGTGGAGGTCCTCCATGGCGGCGTTCAGGTCCGGGCCTGCACCCACGGCCTCGGTGTCCGTGGCTACGCGAACCCAGTCTGCCTCTCTATATATATAGATAAGTTCCACCGGGAGCAGTTCCCCTACGTCTGCTGCGTTGGCAGGAAACAATATGGCAGCTGCCGCAATGGCAAACAGAATGGGCCAGCGCTTCATTTCTGGTTCCTCCCGTCCAGGGGTTTCAGCAGGGCATCCCGATTTTTCCGGAATTTGAGACGCCAGCGGAGAATGTTGCCGCCCTCTCTCTGGCTATAGGGTGCGAGATAGGGCACGCCCAGGGAAGTAAGTCCTGCCAGATGGATGAGAAGCACCAGGATTCCCGCCACAACGCCAAAAAGTCCGGCGAAAGCTCCCAGGGCCCCGATTCCAAACCGCCAGATGCGCACCGCCTCCGCGAGGTCCCGGCTGGGCAGGACGAAGCCGCAGACCCCCGCGATGCTTACCACAATCAGGGCCGCCGGGGAAATGAGTCCCGCCTCCACTGCCGCCGTGCCCACCACAATACCACCGATGGTGGACACCGACTGTCCAATGGCCTGAGGCAGGTGAATTCCGGATTCCTGCAGCAGTTCAAAGGCAATCAGAAGGCCCAGAACCTCCATAGGCGTGGAAAAAGGCACGCTTTTCTTACTCTCAATCACGGCACGCAGAAGCGGCAGCGGAATCATCTCCTGATGATAGCAGGCCATGGCAATGTAGAACCCAGGCAGGATCAGGGTCAGAATCAATGCCAGGTGCCGCAGCAGCCGCAGTGCCGAGGCGGAGATATAATCCCGGCTTCGGTCCTCGGGGCTGTTCAAAAGATACCCCAAATCCACCGGGGAGAGGTATCCCAGGGGCAAGCCGTCCACCAGAAGTCCCACTCTTCCGTCTAACAGAGCCTGGGCGAATTTGTCGGCTCGCTCGGTGTACTGTATCAGCGGAAAAGCTGTGCTCCGGGAACCTGTGACATACTCCTCCACCGCCGACGGCGAGAGAAAGCCGTCAATGTCAATGGACTTAAGTCGTTCCTGCATTCTCTCCACAAATTCCGGGTTTGTCAGGCCCTCAATCCAGAGCACCGCCACATTGGTCAGACTTCGCTTCCCCACCTGGGCGGAGGATATCCGCAGGTCGGGAGTCCGCAGATGCCGTCGGAGCAAGCTGGTGTTGATACGGATGGTCTCCACGAAAGCATCTTTTGGACCTTTCACCGTATTCTCCACCCCAGGCACAGCCGGGCCGCGGCTGACAGGGGTTCTCACCTCGAACGCTATGGCCCCCGCGTCCGGAAAGAGCACCACGCAGAAACCGTTCACAAGTTTCAGCGCCACATCTTCGACGGTTTCACAGGGCTTCGCCACGCTGTTATAAACTGCGCCGTGGAGGGCGGCGTTATAGAGTTCTTCCGTGTTTTCTCCCCGCAGATGCTCCGTAATGGGCCGCAGGATGTATGCCGACAAATCGCCGCTGGAGACAAGGCCGTCGATGGCATAGACATAGAGCCTTTGGCCGCAGCAGGACAGCTCCCGGGCCATAAAGTCATCGGCATTGTTGAAAATGCCGCGAATTTCCCCGTCGGTCATGGTATCACCTCCTGGGAAGTTTGCCCGGATGTTGCTTTTTTATCCGGAAAGTGGTATAGTAAGATATTCTATTAAGGGAGGAATGTCCTTGAGCGGCGTAGGAAAGATCAAAAAGGAATCTGACACAAATTTTCTCAACTTCTATGAGTTTGAAGCCATTCAGCGGGACGGCGAGAAAAAGCCCTACTATGTAGCCTCCCGTGCCAAGAGAATTGAGGACTTAAAAGCCGTGTCCCATGAAAACAGGCCCGATGGCGTCATTATCTATGGGGTTTACGGGGAAGCAAAGGACCATCTGGTGCTCATCCGGCAATACCGCTACCCTCTGGGGGGCTATGTCTACGAATTTCCCGCAGGACTGGTGGAGCCCGGTGAAAATATGGCAGAAGCCGGAATTCGGGAAATGTACGAAGAAACAGGGCTTTCTTTCCAGGCAAAGGACGCCGGCCCCTATTCCCGGCCCTTTTTCACCACCATCGGCATGACCGACGAAAGCTGCGGCACCGTGTTCGGCTACTGCTCCGGCACCCCCACGGACCGCCACCAGGAAAGCAGTGAAGACATCCAGGTGGTGCTTGCCGACCGGGAAGAATGCCGGCGCATTTTAAGGGAAGAAAATGTGGCCATTATGTGCGCCTATATGCTCATGCACTTTATCGCAACCCAGGGGGACCCTCTGGAGTTTTTGGAGGAAAACTGAATGTCTCACACCATCGCCGCCGTTTCTACAGGAAACCAGGTCAGCGCCATCGGCATTCTCCGGCTCAGCGGAGATGACTGCATCCAAATCGCAGAAAAGGTTTTTACCCCAAGTAAGGGAGAACTCCGTCATGCCCCTGACCGGAAGCTGGTTCTGGGAACACTCCACGACAAAGAACACCGGGTCATTGACCAGTGCATGGCCGTGGTGGCAAGAGGGCCCCACAGCTACACGGGAGAGGACACGGTGGAATTTCACTGCCACGGCTCCCCGGCCATGCTGGCGGCAGCTCTGCAAAGCCTGTATCTTGCAGGGGCCAAGCCCGCAGGCCGCGGAGAATTCACCAAACGGGCATTTTTAAACGGCAAATTGGATTTGACCCAGGCAGAGGCGGTTATTGATCTCATCGAAGCGGACACCGCCGACGCCGCTGCCAACGCCGCAGGTCAGGTGGGCGGTATGCTCCAAAAGAAGCTCACACCCATTTATCAGAACCTGGTGGACCTTTGCAGCCACTTTCATGCGGTGCTCGACTATCCCGACGAGGACATTGAGGACTTTGGCCTGGCCGCTTACGACTCGGACCTGCGCCGGGACGCCAAGGACCTCTATGGGCTTCTCGCCACCTATGGCCAGGGCCGCATTTTGCGCCAGGGCGTTGCCGCTGCCATTGTAGGAAAGCCCAATGTGGGTAAATCCAGTCTATTGAACGCCCTGGCAGGCTTTGACCGCTGCATTGTCACGGACATCCCCGGCACCACCCGGGATACCGTGGAGGAAAACGTCATGCTCGGTGCCACACGGCTCCGGCTTATTGACACGGCGGGCATCCGGGATACCCAGGACGCCGTGGAGGCCATCGGCGTTCAGCGTTCCAAAGACGCCGTGGAAAACGCAGACCTGGTGCTCTTTGTCTGCGACGGTTCCAAACCCCTGGACAACCAGGATTTGGAAATTATGGATTTGTGTTCCGAACATGAGCACGCCATTGCCCTCATTAACAAATCGGACCTGGGTTCCGCCGTGGTCCCCGGAGACCTGCCGTTCATGACCGTCATTCCCATCTGTGCCAAAACAGGCCAGGGGCTGGAGCAGCTGGCTGATGCCGTGGACGTCATGTTTGAAGGGGAGGCACCCTGCGACGGCTCCATTCTCACGAACCCAAGGCAGTATGACGCCTGCCGCCGGGCATACGAAGCCCTTCTGCGGGCCATACAGGGTCTGAAACTGGGACTGACCCCGGACGCGGTGCTCACCGACGTGGAGGAAGGGATGGAGGCCATGGGCGAAGTCACAGGCGCCACCGTTCGGGAAGACATTACCGCAAGAATCTTCCAGCGATTCTGCGTAGGAAAGTAAGGAAAACTATGTTTTATCTGGATAATTCCGCCACAACCAAACCCTGCCCCCAGGCCGTGGAAGCCACGACCGCCGCATTGACCGAGAATTGGGGCAACCCCAGCGCCCTCTATTCCTTTGGTATCGACGCCGCCCGGGCCCTCCGGAACGCACGGCATCAGGTAGCCGCCAGCCTGGGCGCAGAGCCCGACCGGGTGTTCTTTACCTCCGGCGGCACCGAGGCCGACAACTGGGCGATTTTCGGGACAGCCAAGCGTCTGGGAAAGCGCGGCAGGCACATCATCACCACATCCATCGAGCACCACGCCATTTTAAACGCTATGCGGGAATTGGTAAGCCAGGGCTTCACCGTAACCTATTTGCAGCCCGACAGTCTGGGCCACGTGACCCTGGAAAGTCTGAAAGCAGCTCTGCGGCCGGACACCATTCTGGTCTCCATTATGATGGTGAACAACGAGGTGGGTTCGGTGCAGCCCATCGCCCAGATGGCAAAGCTCACCCACAAACTCTCTCCCCAGGCGATTTTTCA
>DVJG01000099.1 GCA_018710805.1 Candidatus Faecousia faecipullorum | reverse complement strand
AGCCCAGATAGGCCCCCAGCGCCGTAAAAAATGCTACAATGGCGCCCCGGGCAGCCCCTAAATTCTTTTCCATATTTTCCTCCTTTACCCGATTTCCATGTGTACGAAATTACTGTCGATGGCGTAGGCATAGCGAACCCCGGGAAGCCCCTGGACGTAGGAAAGTACCTTCGCCGCAGAGACGCCCCGGACAGAAAAGTCCATGGCTTGACCGGAAAGATGCCGGGAGTTTGAGACGCCGCCCACTGCCTGGTTGTGCCTGGGGCACCGGACCCCGCTGGAAACCGTCACTGGGGCGCCGAAGTTGGCCCGGACCCGGTCAGCCAAACGAACCAAAGCCTCTTGGGGTTCCGCGGGAAATCCGCCGCATTTCCCGCATCGGCACCGGAATTCCTCCCGGCGAAAATAGGAGATGCTGTCCCAAAAGCTCCCGGGTTCCCAGCGCCCCACTGCCAGAAGCAGAGACTGCTGGGTGTCCTTTCCGGGGACGCCGTCGGGAGTCAGCCCTGCGGCCCGCTGAAAATTCCCTACAGCCTGCTTTGTTTTGGGTCCCCAAAGACCGTCCACAGGATCTCGGTAGTGCCCCAGAAACGACAGCAGGCATTGAATTTGCCATGTGTCCATGTTCCGTTCCTCCTTTCAAAACGTTTGTTCACCATTAGAGGCGTAAACGAAAAAAGTTGCCCGGAGATGGACAACGGCAGGCAAATTTCATGCTGCCTGCAAAGAGCGGATGTCATTTTTGAAAACCCATTTTTCCCGGCGAGCGGTTGACATGGGAGGCCCTTGGAACTATACTAGAATCTATCTTAAGCGGAATTTACGGAGGAGAATCCAATATGGTCTTAAAATGGGATGTGGTTATTCCCCAGCTATCCGGCGATACACCCCGCCGGGCCTACATCTATCTTCCGGAATCCTACGACAAGGAGCCGGAGCGTCGGTATCCCGTCATGTATATGTTCGACGGGCATAACGTTTTTTTTGACGAGGACGCTACCTTTGGAAAGTCCTGGGGCATGAGTAAATACATGGAAGAGAGCAAAAAGCAGCTCATTATCGTGGGCGTGGAGTGCAACCACGAGGGTAACCGCCGCCTTGTGGAGTATTCACCCATGACCTATGAAAATTCCGAGCTTGGAAAGATCCGCGGCAAAGGCAGCACCATGCTCCGCTGGATGGTAAAGGAGCTGAAGCCCTACATTGACGAGAATTACCGGACCTGCCCGGACCGATGCAATACCATGATTGCCGGTTCCTCCATGGGCGGCCTCATGGCCCTCTACGGCGTCACGGCCTATAATCATGTGTTCCAGCGGGCAGCCTGTCTGTCTCCCAGCCTGTGGGTGGCTCCCGGAAAGGTGCTGGAAATGGTTGCCCGGGCCCACATCCGCCGGGATACCACCATCTACATGGACTATGGCGAAAACGAAATGTTCAACCACGCCGCTTCCGCCGAGTCGATTATCTCCACAGCCCACCTGCTTTTGACCAAGCGGGTGAATCTGGCTCTGCGGGTGGTCCCCGGAGGGACCCACTGTGAAGCCTCCTGGGAAAAGCAGATACCGATTTTTATGGACTGCCTGGGGATTTCCTAAAACCAAAGTATATGAAAAAGCTCTCCCCGTGTGGGGAGAACTTTTTCGGTGTGTCAAAAAAGCCTCGCAGAGTTTGCCGCCTGGGGCGGCAAAGAAAGTCTAAAAAATTTTCCGCCGGGGCGCGTACCTGGCGGAAAATACCTTTCAGACTGCAAGTGTGGAATTTGTCCCCCATCGGGGGACAAATTATGCGCGCAGCAGGCTGCAAACTTTTGTCGGAAAAGCCCGAAGGGTTTTTTTCGACAGTCTCAAAAAGCTCTCCCCGTATGGGGAGAGCTCTTTTTGTGCAGGAAATTTACTTTGCCAGAGTGGTCTTGGCGCCCTTAAACTTATACAGGTACAGGCCCAGGAAGGCAACGGCGAACAGAACGCCCACAACCACGGCGATGGGGTAGTAGACAGTGCTGGCGATGCCCATGGGGGTCCACAGCAGGCCCAGGCACTCAGGAGCGGCCACGAAGTAGGTGATGGAGACACCGGTCATAAAGGTGGCGGGAATGACGCACATCCAGGGGTTCCGGCCGTTCTGATGGAGATACACGGCAGCAGCCCACAGAGCAATCATAGCCAGGGTCTGGTTGGACCAGGAGAAGTAACGCCACACCACGGAGTAGTCCACCTGGCAGATGGCAGCGCCGGCACCCAGCAGAGGAATGGTCAGCAGCAGACGGTTCTTCCAGTTCTTCTGATCGATCTTGAACCAGTCAGCCAGAGTCAGACGCGCGCTGCGGTAAGCGGTATCACCGGAGGTGATGGGGCAGGCAATAACGCCCAGCATGGCAAGAACGCCGCCCAGCTTGCCCATGGTGGTGTTGCAGATTTCATAGACAACAGCATTGACACCGGCACCTGCCTCCAGCAGAGCCTGGCTGTTCTCGTAGAAGGAAACACCGGCAGCAGCCCAAACCATAGCGATGACGCCTTCTGCTACCATGGCGCCGTAGAAGACCATGTGGCCCTGCTTCTCAGAGGTGCAGCAGCGAGCCATCATGGGAGACTGTGTGGCATGGAAACCGGAGATAGCGCCGCAGGCCACAGTGATGAACATGAAGGGCCAAACGCTGACGCCGCCGGCGTGCTGGTTGGAGAAGTTGTTCCACAGTTCGGGCATCTGGTAGTCGCCGGAGAACATCAGAACGCCGGCAACGCCAACAGCCATGACGATGAGGCAGATACCGAACAGGGGATAGATCTTACCGATGACCTTGTCAATGGGAACGAAGGTTGCAATGAAGTAGTAGACGATGATGACCCACAGCCAGAAGTTGGCATCCAGTTTCTCGGGAGTCAGCAGAGCCAGCAGACCGGCAGGACCCTTGGAGAACACGACACCGACCATGACCAGCAGAACAACGGAGAACACACGCATGACCTGCAGCATCACATTGCCCAGATACTTACCGGTGATCTCGGAAATGCTGGCGCCTTCGTGGCGCATGGACAGCATACCGCACATGTAGTCATGGACACCGCCGGCAAAAATGGTACCGAAGACAATCCACAGATACACGATGGGGCCGAAGAGAGCGCCGTTCAGAGCACCGAAGATGGGGCCCAGACCAGCGATGTTCAGCAGCTGAACCAGGAAAATTTTCCAACCCTTCATGGGGACAAAGTCCACACCATCGTTGATGGTAACAGCGGGCGTGGGGCGGTCGTCAGAGCCGAAAATTCTGTCTACGCGCTTGCCGTAGAAGATGTAGCCCAGGACCAGAAGAATGATACAGAGAATGAAAGTAACCATAGTCTTCCTCCTGTAAAATTTTTTCTGGGATGCATTGCAACCCATATCTGCCCCCAATTATATTACGATTCTGTGAACAAAGCAACCCTAAAACGATTGGGCTTCCATGTTTTGTATGATTATATAAAATTTAACACTTTCTTTTGTGAAGATGTCCGAATTTTGAAATCTGGCATCAAATTGCGTAAAAGAGCACGGCGAGAAATTGCAGCAGGGCACCCAGGTTGACAAAGATATGAAAAACTGAGTGCATCCACTTTTTCCTTCTTCCCAGGCCATAGAGCACGGAGCCCACCGTGTAAGAGATGCCGCCGAGAAGAAGAAGGAGAAATCCCCCAAATCCCATGACCTCCAAAGCAATCCCCGCAAAGGGAAGAATGGCCCAGCCCATGCCGATGTAGCAGATCATGGAAAAAACGCTGTATTTGTGCAGGTCAATGGCAGTAAAGGTAGTGGCGGCTGCCGCCAGGGCCCATTGGAAAGCGAAAAGCCCCCAGGCGAGGACGGGGTGGCTTGGACGGAAAGCCGAAAGCAAAATAACCGTGTAGGTCCCTGCAATGAGAAAATAGATGGCGCAGTGGTCAATTACCTGCAAGACCTTCTTTCCCAGGTTGGGCCGGAGGCCATGGTAGACACTGGAAATGGTAAAGGTCAGAATGAGGCAAAAGCCATAAATGGCCGAGGTAACAATGCCGTAGACATTATGGCGGAGGGCCGCCCGAATGACGCAGAGGGTCAATGCAGCAATGCCCATGGCGCCGCCCACAATGTGGGTCACCATGTTCATCACTTCCTCTCCCCGGGAATAGTCCGGCAGTCTGCGGTCGGACAGTTTGGTTCGTTTCATAGACAACTTCCTTTCTGGTGGGTTTTCTTAATCATAGCACATTTTACACAGATGAAGACCTACTTCCAAGGGAAATTTCCCCTCCGCTTAAGAAAATGGAATTCTACTGCCGGTAGAGTGAAAAGGGTTTCCTCGAAAAATCGTGTATATGTAGGTTTGTCAATGATGTGTTACAGATTGGGAAAAGCGAATAAGACCTGTTTCGGGGAGCGCCAGGCGAGAGGACGCATGGGGAAATTGTTGTAAGCCCGTTCTCGGACAGCAAGCTGGGTTTTGAAATCCTCAAAGCTATAAAAGCGATGGGAGGCATAGAATTCTT
>DVJG01000098.1 GCA_018710805.1 Candidatus Faecousia faecipullorum | reverse complement strand
AAAGCGTCGATTCCCTGGGATGCCGCATTTTTTGCCGTTTTCATAATCTCTTCTTCACTTTTTTCTGTTTCTTCTTCGACGGCAAAATTGTCACAAGCCATGGGGCAGAATTTACAGTTTCCTGAACAGGGAGCGCTGTTCAGTCCGATCTGTGCAAAGATGTAGCCGTGCTTTCCGTTTTCCCGCAGGGCCAGCGTATTGGCCTTGCAGAGAAGGCTGTAATAATCCTCGGAAAGGTTTTGGGTTTGCAGAAGCGCCACTGCATCGGCTTTTGTCAGGTCATCTCCCCTGTCTGCTTTTTCAAAAATTGTTTTCATTGTCTCAGACATTAAGCATCTTCCTTTCGCGTTTCCACATCAATATGATTATAAAAGCATATATAATGACGAAACTGGCAGGATTATAGCAAATCTTTCATATTATGAAGTTGACCCCAATATTCCTTATTTTTTCTTTTCAATAATCAAATTCATGTTCACCGACGGTAATCGTCTGCGTCAGCTTTTCGTCTTGATACGGTTTGCGAATCTCAATCAAATTCAAAACTGTGTACCCACGCTTACGCAGGAATTCGATCATACGGTGATTATTTGGGTGAACGTAGTTGTAAACAGTATCATCCCCATAAGAAGCGGCGATTTCTTCTGCCTTACTATGCAAAGCAGTAGCGACCCCATGACGGCGGTATTCTTCCTTGACAAAGATAGATTCCACCCACACCACCTCTCTGTCAACACGGCAGACCACATATCCTGCATACTCGTCATTCACAAGGGCAGCATATACCGGAAACTTGGCTGAAAGATATTCTTCCATTTCCGCTTGTCCAGCTTCCATGTTTGGTTTGGATACGATACCTTTATAGGAGCGCAATTCCACACGAAACAGAGCAACCATTTCTGCCAACGATTCATTTGTTTGTTTCACTTCCAATATTTTCATCATGATTATCCTCCTGTGTGTGAATATAAAAAATCATAATAATTATAGCGCGGAAATGTGAAAATTCTACCATATACGAAGAAAAACCGCCCATCCCGACAAAATGTTGTAGTTGAAATGGGCGGGACATATGTAATCAAGTGGCTTATACTCGGTTACTGCTTTCAAATACGCTTCGGGATCGCCGTCCAAGATAAGGTCTGCATACCCATATGTCAATGAAAAAAGTGAACCAAGCGCTCATGAATTTTTGAGCTACCCTGTCGGGTTCTCTTCTGCATGACAGCTTTCAGCCAGTATGAATCTCCGTTCATATCCAGCACATGGGCACGGAAGGTCAGCCAGTCAATCAGAGCAGCTACCATTGGAGAAGTCGGGCCAGCCATACCGAGCAGCAGCTTAGTCACTATCGCAAGATTGACGCAGAGCGCCACTGGTGATGCTCTATTTGTCTTGCCGTTTATAGCTTATTACAAATTCACAGCATTTCTGAAAAGGGGCTTGACTTTTAATAGTTAGTCTTACAAACAAAACACGCCTGTTCCCCAAAAGGAAACAGGCGCGTTTTTATTTCATGCGGTTCAGACCCGCTGTATTGGTATTGTGGTTTTATATGGTTATTGGTAATTATTCGTGAAGCATTGAATTTCGGCAAAAAAAGCCCACGGTTTTCTGAGAAAACCGTGGGCAGCTGTTTGGTTTAAACTTCGAAGTTAACGGAGGTAGCGCCTTCGCTCTCCTTCTCAAACTCGTAATCCTTGCCGGGGAGAATGGCGTTCAGGAGGATGCCCACAATGGAAGCAAGGGCCAGACCGGACAGGCTGACGGAGCCAATATGAACAGCGCCTTCAGCACTGTTGGCGATGCCCAGAGACAGCACCAAAATCATAGCTGCAATGATGACGTTGCGGGTATTGGTGAAATCAACCTTGTTTTCCACCACGTTCCGGACACCCACAGCAGAAATCATGCCGTAGAGCACCAGGGAGACGCCGCCAATGGTAGCGGCAGGCATGGCGGAAATCAGAGCGGCGAACTTCGGGCAGAAGCTCATGAGGATGGCAAACACAGCAGCCAGCCGGATCACTCTGGGGTCATAAACCTTGGAAAGGGCCAGAACGCCCGTATTCTCACCGTAGGTGGTGTTGGCAGGGGCACCAAAAAGGGCTGCCAGCGTGGTCGCCAGGCCGTCACCCATGAGGGTACGATGGAGGCCCGGATCTACCAGGAAGTCCTTGTTCACGGTGGAGGAAATCGCACAGATGTCGCCGATGTGCTCCATCATTGTGGCGATGGCCAGCGGCACGATGGTAAAGCAGGCGGTGACCAGCAGGCCCACGTCAAAGTCGCTGGCCAGAAGGCCGAACACCGTAGCCTCCTTGTGGATGGGAAGGCCCAGCCAGCTTGCCTGGGAGACCGATGCCAGCACAGCATCCCGGGAAGCAGGGTCAACGATCATGGAGATCATGTAAGACGCCACCACGCCAATAAGAATGGGGACGATTTTCACCATGCCAATGCCCCACATATTGCAGAACACAACCACCAGAATGGCCATAACCGCAACCAGAGGATTGGCGGTGCAGTTATTAATGGCGGAGGAGGACAGAATCAGACCGATGGAAATGATAATGGGGCCCGTGACAATGGGCGGGAAGAAGCGCATGACCCGCTTGACGCCCACACTGCGGATGACGGCAGCGAGGATCACATACATAAGGCCCGACACAGCTACGGCAAAGCAGGCGTAAGGCAGGAGCTCGGCTTCTCCATTGGGAGCGATGGCCCAGTAGCCAGCCAGGAAGGCGAAGGAAGAGCCCAGGAAGGCAGGAACCTTGCCCTTGGTAATCAGGTGAAACAGCAGGGTACCAAGGCCTGCAAACAGCAAGGTCGTGGAAACATCCAATCCCGTCAGAGTGGGAACCAGGACCGTTGCGCCGAACATAGCGAACATATGCTGAAGGCCCAAAATCAGCATTTTGGGTGTACCCAGGGTGCGGGCATCATAAACGGGTCCGTTCAGGACAGTCTTTTCTTTTTCCATAAAGAAACCTCTCTCCATTTTTATTTGACCGGGCATCTCATAGGGTGCCCAGGCATTCCCACAAATTATAGTCAATCCCCTGCCCATTTGCAAGCTTTTTCTGCCACGGGCAACAGGTAATGACTAAGTTCCCCATTTTCGCCAAATTACAGTTCCCTCACATGAACTGTCCGTCATTTTGACAAAATCCAGGAAAGCTTCTGCACGAAGGTTATTCCCTTCCATCAGGCAGGGGTTTGATGATATCCCGGTAGATTTTCCCCAGGTACACGGCAGACATGGCACTGGCAATCAGATCCGAAATGGGGAAGGACCACCAGACGGTGTGCAGGCCGCCGATCTTCGAGAGAACAAAGGCCACGGGAATCAGAATCACCAGCTGCCGCATGACGGAGATAACGAGACTGAAAGTAGCCTTTCCCAGGGCCTGGAACACAGTGCTGGCCACAATCGAGAACCAGGCAAACAGGAAGCTCAGCGCAATGGTCCGCAGGGCCGGGTTGCCGATGTCGCACATGGCTTCGGAAGCGTCAAAGATTTTCAGAAGGGCCTCCGGCATGAGCACAAACACCCCGCAGCCCAGGGTCAGAAGAATGGCCGCCACCACCATGCTGATGCGGATGGTTTTTACCATGCGCTTTCTCTGCCGGGCGCCGTAGCTGTAGGCAATGATGGGGGTAATGCCATTGGTCAGGCCGAAGACCGGCATGAAGAAGAAGCTCTGAAGTTTGAAGTACACCCCGAACACGGCAGTGGCCGTGGAGGTAAAGCCGATGAGGATGAGGTTCATGGCATAGGTCATGACAGATCCAATGGACTGCATACAGATAGAGGGAATGCCCACCTGGTAGATGGTGCCGATAATGGAAAGGTTGGGCCGGAAACCCCGGAAGTTCAGGTGAACCTCATGGTTAAACTTCAGGTTGCAGAAGAAGCCCACCAGAGCGCCGATGCACTGACCGATGACCGTAGCCCAGGCGGCACCCGCCACTCCCAGCTTCGGAGCCCCCAGCAGTCCGAAAATCAGAATAGGGTCCAGGATAATGTTGGTAACGGCACCGCTGAGCTGGGAAATCATGGAGTAAACCGTCTTGCCCGTAGAGGTCAGCAGACGCTCAAACAAAATCTGTCCCATCATGCCGAAGGAGACCACCATGACCACGGAAAGGTAGTCAACGCCAAGTTCCAGAATCTCCGGGTCCGCAGTCTTAACCTGGCCCGCATAGAAAGGCCGCACAATGGTGAAGCCCAGAATCAGGAAGATAACGTAGCTCAGAAGAAACACAAAAGCGCCGTTGGAGGCAGTCTCATCGGCTTTCTTATAGTCTTTCTCTCCCAGAGATTTGGAGAGCAGTGCGTTGACACCCACGCCAGTGCCCACAGCTACGGCGATCAGCAGGCTCTGCATAGGAAAGGCCAGGGACACGGCAGTGAGCGCATTCTCCGACAGCTTTGCCACGAAAAAACTGTCCACGATGTTATACATGGCCTGAACCAGCATGGAAATCATAATGGGCAGGGAAATGTTGAAAATCAGCTTTCCCACCGGCATAACGCCCATCTTATTTTCCTGTATCATTTCTCTGTTTTCTTGCATTCTCTTTCTCCTTCTATCAAATAATTCCCTTTCATTATATCATATTTTTCCAAAAAATGGAATAAGAAAATTTGCATCCTTTTATTTCAAAAAATCTGCGGTGCAGCAGTTTTTGCCACACCGCATTGGTCTTATTCCTCGGAGAACTGGTCCTTACCCACGGAGCACAGAGGGCACTCGAAATCTTCGGGCACGTCCTCCCACTTGGTTCCGGGGGCAATGCCTCCTTCGGGATAGCCCTGGGCTTCGTCGTAAACCCAGCCGCAGACGTCACAAACATATTTCATGGGGATTCCTCCTTTCGCGTTTTCCATGGGAATAGTATAGCCCGATTCGGCGCAAATTGCAAGGGCTTTTTGTGAATTGCCCGCGAAATTCAAATTGACTTTATGCTTCTTTCCGATTATACTGTCAGGTAGGAATGCGTTTCCTGCTTTCCCATTTCTTTATCCAATACCTGCAAAGGAGACGTTATTATGCACATTACCAATGACATTCGCTATGTGGGAGTCAACGACCACCAGGTGGACCTGTTCGAGGGCCAGTATGTGGTGCCGAACGGCATGGCATACAATTCTTACGTCATTCTGGACGAGAAAATTGCCGTCATGGACACGGTGGACCGCAACTTCACCCACGAATGGCTGGACAATATCCAGAATGTCCTCGCCGGCCGGAAGCCGGACTATCTGGTGATTCAGCACATGGAACCGGATCACTCCGCCAACATTGCAAACTTTTTGAAAGTTTACCCCGAGGCAATGGTCGTGTCCTCTGCCAAGGCTTTCGTCATGATGAAGAATTTCTTCGGCGATGACTATGCAGACCGCCGTATTGTGGTGGGTGAAGGCTCTACCCTGCCCTTGGGCAAGCACACCCTGGCTTTCGTCACCGCCCCCATGGTCCACTGGCCCGAGGTCATTGTGACCTACGACACCTGCGACAAGGTTCTTTTCTCTGCCGACGGCTTCGGCAAGTTTGGCGCACTGGATGTGGAGGAAGACTGGGCATGTGAAGCACGGCGGTACTTCATTGGTATTGTGGGCAAGTACGGCGCACAGGTCCAGGCCCTGCTCAAGAAAGCTGCCACTCTGGATATTTCCATTATCTGCCCCCTCCACGGACCGGTGCTGACCGAGAATCTGGGCTATTATCTGAACCTCTACGATATCTGGTCCTCCTACCGGGTGGAGAGCGAAGGCATCGTGATTGCCTATACCTCCGTTTATGGTCACACCAAGGCCGCTGTGGAGCTCCTGGCCCAGAAGCTGAAGGATAAGGGCTGTCCCAAGGTTGTGGTCACAGACCTGGCCCGGGACGATATGGCGGAAGCTGTAGAGGATGCCTTCCGGTATGGCAAGCTGGTCCTGGCTACCACCACCTACAACGCCGATGTCTTCCCCTTCATGAAGGAATTCATACATCACCTCACGGAGCGGAATTTCCAGAATCGTACCGTGGCCTTCATGGAGAACGGCTCCTGGGCACCTCTGGCTGCCAAGGTCATGCGTTCTATGTTCGAGAGCAGCAAGAATCTGACCTTCACCGATACCACAGTCAGAATTCTCTCCGCCCTTAACGACGAGAGTAAAGCTCAGATAGAGGCCCTGGCCGAAGAACTGTGCAAGGACTACCTGGCCCAGCACGCAGAGACCGCTAACAAAAACGACCTCTCCGCCCTCTTTAACATTGGCTACGGCCTCTATGTGGTCACTTCCAACGACGGCACCAAGGACAACGGCCTCATTGTGAACACCGTTTCCCAGGTTACAAACACCCCCAACCGGGTTGCTGTAACCATCAACAAGGCCAACTATTCCCACCACATTATCAAGCAGACAGGCGTCATGAACGTCAACTGCCTGGATGTCTCTGCCCCCTTCTCCGTGTTCCAGAACTTCGGCTTCCAGTCTGGCCGCACTGCCGACAAGTTCCAGGGCATTGACGAGCTGCGCTCCGACAACGGCCTGCGGTTCCTGCCCCGGTATATCAACTCCTTCATGAGTCTGAAGGTGGAGAGCTATGTGGACCTGGACACCCACGGCATGTTCATCTGCTCCGTCACCGAGGCCCGGGTCATGAGCGATAAGGAAACCATGTCCTACACCTACTACCAGAATCATGTGAAACCCAAGCCCCAGACCGAGGGCAAAAAAGGCTTCGTCTGTAAGATCTGCGGCTGGATCTACGAGGGAGACACTTTGCCTGACGACATCATCTGCCCCCTGTGCAAACATGGCGCGGCGGACTTTGAACCCATCGCCTGATTTTCAGAAAGAACCACCCCGGGAAAATACCTGGGGTGGTTTTTGTGTCTTCAAAAAGCACGTCAGGCACCTGGGAGATTTCCGGGCGTCTGACGTGTTATCATTTCATTGACGGCGTCACTCATGGGGATACGTCAGGTAGTTCTCCCGATATTCCTTTGGGGAAACGCCTGTGTATTTTTTAAAGTTCCGATTGAAGGAAACCACTTCCGGATATCCGACGTTTAATGCAATCTCATAAATCTTCAGGTTTAAATTCGTGCGAAGCATCTGTTTTGCGCTTTCCATCCGCACCTGGCAGAGATAGTCGTAAGACCGCATTCCCGTCTTGCTTTTGAATAAGCTGCTGAAATAGCACTCACTGAGCCCCACATACTCGGCAACGGTTTCCAGGGAGATTTTCTTCTGGTAATTCTGGTGAATGTAGCCCTTTGCTTTTTTTATGATGCTGTTCACATTGGGGGCTTCACTTTGCTGGGAATGCGGCAGCTGTTGCTCCTCCATGGATGTGTGATCCTCGCATTCTTTTCTTAACCCCTGCAAAACGTCATAGAATTCATCCCGATTGATGGGCTTCAGAAGGTAATCGGTAGCGCCGCCTTTCAGCGAACTGCGGATAAAATGGTATTCGTCAAAGCCGCTGAGAACGATAATCCGGATTTCAGGTTTATGCAGCTTTATCTTTTGTATCAACTCCAGGCCATCCATGATGGGCATTTTGATATCGGTGATCAGAAGGTCAACATCACTGGATAACAGCTTTTCCAGGGCGTCTTCCCCGTTATAAGCCGAGCCAATTACCGTAAATCCGTCATTCAGGTCCAATATCATTTTCCGCAGGCCCTGCACAATGATGCGGTCATCATCTGCAATAAACACGTTCATTCTCTCTTTCCCTCCGATCCACATTTACAATTCCGCAAAGTACTTCTATAATAATCCCCAAAGCGTCCTGCAAGGAGGAGAAAAACCTATGAAAAATTTGCCAATCTCCTATAAATTTCTCGGAATCATTACGGTTCTTATCCTTCTGATGCTGTTTTTGCTTGGTTCCAATTATATTACTTACCAGTCTTTAACCGAGGAATCCGCACTGCGTACCCTGGGAAACTCCACCGAACAAGCCGCAGCGGAATTGGACACGTATTTCAGCGACTTGTCCCATCTGTCCTTGGTTCCCATGAGCCAAAAGTACGATTCTTATGATTTTGCCCATATCATCGAAGAAAGCAGCAGCGGCTCCAAAGCGTTCAATGCAGATGCCGTTCTGGACGATATGCTGCAAAAACTCCTGTCCTATAAGCCTTCGTTACAATCTATTATGTTAGCCTTTCCAGACGGTTCTGTCAACTGTGTTATGCCCAATTACTGGCACCTACAGTTATGCCCAATTACTGGCACCTTCATTCCATCGACATTCAGAGTCAGCCCTGGTTCGACGACATGCTATATTCCAGCGGAAAAGCCAAATTCCTGCCTGCATTCACCTTTCAGGTCTTATATGACGGAAAAGTGCAGAATAAAACCGTCTTCCCCATTGTCCGTACCATCCGCATCATTCCCAGCGGGCAGGTCGTGGGTATGCTGATGCTTAATACTGAGCTTTCCTACTTAAAAGAGCTCGTCCAGCGGATGGAGATGTTTCCTGACCAGCGTACCATGATTGTAAGCGATGCCGGCGATGTCATTTACGACAGCGCCCAGAATGACCCCTCACAAGTATCCGCTGAAAACTATCTATCCGCTATCCAACACGGCAATGGCGCATCAATCGATGATTTAGGCGGAGAGCGATGTCTTCGCAGCTATTCCACCGCCAAAGATGTGGGCTGGACAGTGGTCAGCGTCGTTTCCGCCGATGTGCTCCACCAGAAAATGAACTTCATTGCTCAGCGCACCACAATCTGGATGGTCCTGATTATCTTCTGTGCAGTTTTTGTCACCTATTTCACATCAAAATACATTTCCAAGCCCCTTCGCAGTCTGACGCTGTCTATGCAGCTGGTGGAGCGCGGACAATTCGATGTCTCTCTCACCACCAGCCGGACAGACGAGATTGGCATCCTGACCAACGCATTTAATCACATGGTCTCCCAGATCAATCAGCTGATTCAGGAAAAGTACATCAATCAGCTCACCCAGAAAAAGCTGGAAATCTCTATGCTGCAAATGCAGATCAATCCCCACTTCCTATACAACACCCTGGAATCCATCAGCATGATGGCGGAGATCAACGACGACCGGGAAGCTGCTGATATGGCCTCGTCTCTGGGGCGGCTGCTGCGGTACAGCCTGCACAACAAAAAGGCCATTGTGCCTCTTTGGCAGGAGATTTACTATCTCAGCCAGTACATCAATCTACAGCAGCACCGCTGGGAGCACCAGTTTATGATCGAAGAATTTATCGAGCCAGCGTTGTATACCCAGCAGATTATTCCCTTGTCTTTGCAGCCTATTTTGGAAAACGCCATCAACCACGGTATGGAACCCGTAAAAAAAGGCGGAATGATTACGATTTCAAGCAAACGGCAGAGCGATTTCTTTTCGATTCTGGTCCACGACAACGGCAGCGGTATCCCTCCGGAAAAGCTGGAGCAGCTGAACGATTACATCAATGAGAAAAATGAGAATTTTTCCGGCGTCGGTCTGCGAAACGTAAATAAACGCATCAAATTGCGTATGGGTGAAAAATATGGTCTGATCATCCACAGCTCGGCCGGAAAAGGCACCACTGTGGAGATTCGACTGCCCTATGGGGAATATGTCGATAGCCCCGAGACCACGTAAACCACATATATCCTGTCCAATTGCAGAAAGCCTCTGATGCAGCGGCACATGACCGGCCGCATCAGAGGTTTTTGCATTTTTAGATGCCACTTTTTGAAATTTTGCAAATGCCTTATACCCTAAAGAAATAGGTCTCCACCGCTGCACAGATTGCATGGTAAACCGGCAGATGGTATTCCTGCACCGCAAATGTTTCCTTGGCAGGCACGCAGATGCAGATATCGCTCAGGGCTTTGAGTTTTCCTCCTGACTCCCCGGTCAAAGCAATGGTTTTGAGGCCAAGGGCCTTTGCAATCTGCATCGCATTGACCACATTTTCGGAATTCCCGGAGGTGGAGATGCCGATGAGAACATCTCCGGCCTTTCCATATCCATACACCTGCTGAGCAAATACCATGGAGGGGTCCACATCATTTGCATAGGCTGTCATCAGTGCGCCGTGAACGCCCAGGGAAATTGCAGGCAGTGCACCTTGGAGTCGTCCCGCCATATCGCCGAACCGCTCATGCTCTGTCCGCTCCAGCGGCCGTCTTTTCATGAACCCCTTCATCAGCTCTCCCACAATGTGGTCCGCGTCGGCCGCACTGCCTCCGTTGCCGCAGGCAAGCACTTTTCCGCCTGTTTTGTATGTATCGGTCACAGCTTCGCAGGCCTGGACAATTTGCTGTCGGCAGCAGGCCAAAGCGGGATCCAAGCTCAAATACGCCCAGAACCGGGTGTTCCGCTATGACCGCATAATCTGTCTGGGTGTGCAGCCATTCTGCATCCTTCGCCCACTGATCCAGCTGCTGCTGGGAAATCTTTGCAGGGTCCGGGAATTCGTAAGCTTCAAATTCGGACATGGTGCAGTCTCTCAGCGGCGAGTAGCAGATTTCCGCCCGGCCGTCCATCATGCGATAGCCGATGCCAAAGGCGTCATAGGCAACGCCGCCCTCTTCCCGCACATGACTTGTATCGGGTGTGGGCATGCCGCCCACGCTGCGGGTGTCAATGTCCAAAGCGGTCAAAATACGCTCGTCCAGAAAATGATTGCTGGTTAGATACACTGCAGGACCTTCCAGGCCCAGCTCTGCAGCCAGCGCATCCTTTGTTTGTTGGTAGTCCACCCGTGTCTGGGGGTTTCCGGAGAGATCAAAAACCGCTCGGTCTGTTTTTTGATGATTCACTGCACGATGAAAACGCTCACGGTGTTCCATAAATCTTTCTCCTTATTGTTCTATGTGCAATGTCGGTTTCCCGACTGTATGGTACGGTTCTTTACCAGTTCTGTACCTCTTCCGCCATGATTTTATGGGCCTCCCACAGCCGCTGAGGGTGATACTGGACAGAGCTCAGGTCCTTCAGAATCATCTCAAGCCTGGTCCCATTTCGCTTGGCTGCGGCAATAACTTTCCGCAAATGCTTGCGAAATTCCTCCGGCTCTGAGCAGGCAGCGCAGACCAAAGCAGGATTTGGCTTATTGGACATGATAATGTGCTTCGGCAGTTTTTCCGCAAATACATCCGGGTCACTCCAGGGGCGGCAGGAAACTTTCCGCAGGTTCGGCATGGTGCAGATGGTCTCCAGCCGATCGTCCAGCCGCTCACAGCAGCCGTAATAGACATTGCCTACCTGGGCAAAGATCCTGCTCATATAGGCGACTTCAAACTCCCGGGTCACAGAGGGCGCAACGGAGCTGAATAGCTGCGCCTGGGCACAGACCCAGCCGTTTTTTGCACTGCCCACAGGCGGAATATCTTCAAAGGGTTTATTCAGCGTACAGGAACAGTGGCAAATGCCGGATGCTGTGTCAAAGAGCTTTCCCGCATCGGCCTCTTGAACCCAGCGCAGTGCCACCTGGGTGCAGCGTTCCATAATGGCATGAAGCAGCTCCGGATCGTCTACCAAGGCATAATAGCACTCCTCAATGCTCATCCACATGGAGATGATATCCCAAAGGCCCATGTTCAGATGGATGCCTTCAAAGTAATAAGGTGCAATACCGGAAAACACCGCCGCTGCCTCTTCCAAAACGGCCTGTTCCGCCTCGGTATCGTGTGCAACATAGGTCTGCTTGATTTTCTCCACATCCGCCATGGTTTCAAATTGATTGTGGAACTGGTAGGACATGATATCGTTTTTTGCATCAGTCTGGACCACCGTTTCGGAAACCGGAATGCCCATATAGCGAAAGTCCGGGTCCTTTAAAATCGGAGGCAGGCAGAGATAGGGCGGCAGCACCATATCCGCAGGCATATGCCGATACTGGTAGATTTTACGGCGCAGGTCCTGCTCCACTGTATGCCAGTATGGGTGCAAAATGGTACACACCAGGCTTCCGTCCACATCCATCTCATGCCATGGAATCTGGTCAATCATAATCATGGGCCGCTGCATGGTCCCGTTGTTAAAATCCGCCCACAGGCGCTGAATTCTCTTCTGCTGATCTGACAGCGCACAGGTCATGTATTCCCGGGCCAGGTTTCTCAGGGTTTCTTTTTCTGCCGGCTGCAATTTATACTGCGACATAGCTTTCCTCTCCTAAAATCTCAAACTGGAAGCTGTAAAAATATTTTCAGGATATTCTGCTTTGTTCACCATCCGAACAGTGCAGTTTCAATGTTCTCCAGGGGCACATCCGCGCCTGCTTCAAACTGTCCGATCAGACGGTCACCAAACACTTCTTTCATGACTGCAATCTCCCGCAGGATGTCCTCTTTGGTGCCAAAGGGCAGTGTCGACTGTCGGTTCAGTTCCCCCCACAGCGCGATTCTCCCTTGAATCTTCTCCGCCACCTTCTCCGGTCCCATGCACCAAATCTGGGAATTGATTGCATCGATACCCATATCAATCAGGTCTTTGTACAGGTCCAGAATATAGCCATCACTGTGGAAAAAGACCTTTTTCCCATTTTTATGAATGGTGTCAATGATCTGCTGATAGCCAGGTTTGAACAGTTTTCGCCAGCTTTCCAGGGAGATCAGCAGGCTCCGCTGGGAACCCCAGTCGTCTCCCACCACAATGGCATCCACGCCGGGCGCTGAGGAGACAATTTTGGCGTAGGTCAGCTCATATTCCAGAACGATATCCCGTATGGCAAAAAATTCGTCTGACTCCCATGCAATGTCGCAGAACAGATTTTCCGTTCCCCGGAGGAACTGCATCTGCTCAAAGAAGCGAATCCAGCCAGCGCGAATAAATTTGTCTTTATTCTGTCTGGCAAATGCAATGGTGTCATTGAAGAAGGAGCTGGGGTGGGCCTCCAAAAACAGATGGGTGGGAGATTGATAGCCGGCAATGGCATCGTCGTCTTCCAGGGGATAGCCTTTCACCTCCCCGGCCATTCCACGACATACCGACTCCCATCGGCTGCCCCACAGGTCCGTATGCACGCCCACTTCATACATGAGCTTATCTTCTGTCGGATCGTTCCGAGGAGCGCAGACAATGTCTACATCCCGCCGGTCGATGAGACTTTGAAGCCTGTCGCCGTACCTTTCATGGACAGCAGGCAACGCACCGATCTCTACCGGAACGCGGTCCGGCTTTTTATAGTCCAGAACGGCACATACCCTTTCTTTTGATGTCATTTTGCCACCTTCTTTTATTTTCTGTATGGTGCGATGCTTTCAAACAGCGCCTGAATATTTTCAAATGGGAATCCGTT
>DVJG01000097.1 GCA_018710805.1 Candidatus Faecousia faecipullorum | reverse complement strand
CATAAAATCGTCGAAGACCTTGGAGGCGTAGGTCCTGGTGGGGGCGTAGACGGCCCCGGTGGGGTACACCGCCAGCACCGCAGGCAGGCCTCCCACATGGTCCTCGTGGGGGTGGGTGCAGACCACGGCGGCCAGCTCCTCCACGCCCTGCTGCTCCAGATAGGATACCACCAGCTGGCCGTCCTCCCGGTTTCCGCCGTCAATGAGCAGATATTCCCCATCGCACTGGAGCAGGGCGCAGTCGGCCTGGCCCACGTCGATGAAGTGGACCAGAAGACCGTCTCCCGAAGGCGCCGGGGTAACTGCGGGCTCCGGGGCGTTGAAAGCGCACCCCGTCAGCAGCAGAGCAAGGACAGTAAAAAGGGCAAAAATTCGCTTCATGATTCGCCTCTATTCCGCCCTCTGGCATAGGCCAGCAGGGCGTTTCGTTCGTTGGGAAGTTTTTCGTCCAGGACACAGTCCAGCATTTCCTGCAAACAGGCCCCGATGGCCCTTCCTTCGTAGCCCAAGGCCATCAGGTCATTGCCGCTTATTTTCAGGTCCCGGAGCTTCAGACAGGCCTCTTCCTCCCGGATTTCGTCCAGGAGCCGCCGGATTTCGGAGAAGTACCCCTGGGCGTCGTGCTCCTGGGTGCCCTTGCTTCCCATGTCCGCCTCCTGCAGAAGCACCAGCCGCTCCATGGCCTCCCAGCCAAGTTTGCTGAGCCGGCGGCGGAGCAGGCGCTTGTCCGGCTCCAACCTGGTCATGTGCTCGGCAATGAGGGTCACCGCATTCTCCCGCAGTTCCCTGGGGGCTCTGAGCCCCGTGAGAATGGCTTCCGCGGCTTCGGCCCCGGCCTTGGCGTGGCCGTAGAAGTGGCCCCGGCCGGTATCGTCCGTGGTAAAGCAGGGGATTTTTCCGCAGTCGTGGAGAAGGGCCGCCCAGCGCAGGGTCAGGTCCCCCGGCACCCCGGAGACCACATGGGCGGTGTGGGTGTACAAGTCGTAGGCGTGGTGGGGGCTGTGCTGGTCAAAGCCCAGCATGGGCCCAAGCTCCGGAATCACCGCCGACAAAATGGGGTGGAATTGCACCAGGTCCCGGGCATTCACCAGAGGCAGGAGTTTACATAACTCATCGAACACCCGTTCCCTTGCCAGATGCTCCATAAGGGGGGCCTGGGATACCATGGCAGCCCAGGTGGCCCCGTCCAGGGTGAGCCGGAACCGCACGGCAAACCGGAATCCCCGGAGGATACGCAGAGCGTCCTCCCGGAACCGTGTCTCCGGGTCTCCCACGGCCCGGAGAATCCCCGCTTCCAGGTCAGCCTTTCCGCCGAAGGGGTCCCGGAAGCCCCGCCGGGGGGCGTAGGCCATGGCGTTGACGGTGAAGTCCCGCCTTGCCAGGTCCGCGTCTATGTCCTCCACAAAGTCCACCCAGTCCGGGTGGCGGTTGTCCCCATAGCCGCCCTCGGTGCGGAAGGTGGTGATCTCCACCACACCCTCACCGGTCACAACCCCTACGGTGCCGTGCTTCACCCCGGCAAGGACCAGGGGCTTGTCTGGGAATACCCCCTGGATTTCACCGGGCTTTGCAGCGGTGCAGATATCAAAGTCCTGGGGCCTTTGGCCCAGGCACATATCCCGGACGCACCCGCCTACCAGATAGGCTTCGTACCCGGCTCCTTCCAGGGCGTCCAGGCAGTCCGTTACATAGGCGGGAATGGTCATACCTGAGGCTCCTGAGGGGCTTCGGGAAGGGCCCGCAGATCCCAGAGGCTGGCGGCGGCCCAGATGGCGCAGCACAGATACAGCCAGGGGGCGTCGCTGTGGGCGGCCTCCGTCAGACCCAGATATACCGCCGCCAGGCCGAAGAACAGGAACCGGCGCCGCTTGCCGATGTCCACGTCAAAGGCCGTCAGATCGTAGGAAAAGAAGGTCATGGAGATGCTCCCCAGCAGGGCGAAGAGATAGCCCTGGGGCTCCGGGAATCCGCTCCAGCCCCGGAAGGACACCACAATGTGCAGGAGCAGGAACAGGCAGGGAACCAGGTGCAGGCCAAAATGGGGCTGCTTTCCCTGCATCCGGAAGTACCCGGCCCCAATGAGGCAGGGGATGGACCCGTAGCCCAGCACCCGCCAAATGACGGCGAAGACGCCGGGGGTCCCCGGCTCCTTTCCGAAAACCGTCAGGAAAATACCGGCGGCGGCGAAGACATGGCCGCAGAGGGCCGGAAAGGAGGGGGAAAAATTCTCGGAAAAGCGCTGGCTTTTTTTCTGCTTCCAGGCCGCAGCCAGACAGAAAGCGGCGGCGGCGAAGGTGAGAACGTAGCTGATGGCCTCCAGGGGGTGGCCGGTCTGCAAAAGCAGAGGGGTATCCCCAGCCAGACGGTAGAGAAAATACCGCGTCAGTCCGCCCAAAAGGCCCAGGCCGGCGGCAATCAGGACATAGTTTCGCTTGAACATTGCATAATCCTCCATTTGCTCCAAAGAACACAGTTTTTATAGTGCAATTATACCAGTTGATTCCCCCAATTTCCAGCCTTTTGTAAAAAAACTCTTTGGTGAGTATTTCACCTTGTTTTGACCGGGAAAACCATGTATAATACCACTGTTCGGATAATTTCGGCGGCCTTAAAGGAGGATGCCTATGATTTTGAATGGAATTATTGCCGTGTGTCTTGCCGTTTTGGCAGGATGGGGCCGGGAATGGTCTCCGGCTGTGTATGGCTTGGGATTTCTTGTAAGCTTTGCTGTTTTTGCCCTGGGGAAGCTGGCCCTTCGGGGACACACCCTTCTGCGGACCATCGGCGGTGTCAGCGCCCTGGGTGCCCTTTCCTTGTCGCTGCTTACAAAAGGCGGCTTCTGGACCTTTCTCTGGAGCTTTCTTTCCTTGAATTTGGGTCTTATCCTGCTTGCCGTTGCGGTTTTGCTCATTGTCACCGGAGCGGTGGACCTGAGCAAGCCCCAGGCGGAGCATGACGACAAGGTGTATCGCCGCATTATGGACCTGTACATCGCCTTCCTCATTGACCTGGTGGGAGTCCGGGTCCATGGCGAGGGCCTCCAAAACATTCCCAAAGAGGGCCGCTTCCTCCTGGTGTGCAATCACCTGTATGTGGCGGACCCGGGAATTCTTCTCAATGCCTTCCCCAAAAGCCAGCTGGCCTTCATCACCAAGCAGGAGAACCAGAAAATCCCCGTGATCAACAAGTTCATGCATAAGATTCTCTGCCAGAACCTGGACCGGGAGGATGACCGCCAGGCTTTGAAGGTCATTCTCAAGTGCATCCAGCTTCTCAAAGACGATGAAGTTTCCGTGGCTGTGTTCCCCGAAGGCTATACCAGCAGGGACGGCAAGCTCCACCACTTCCGCAACGGCGTCTTTAAAATCGCCCAGAAGGCCAAGGTGCCCATTGTGGTGTGTACCATTCAGAACACCCGGGCCGTTTTCCACAACCTGAAACGGTTCAAGCCCACGGACGTTGCCCTGCATCTGGTGGACGTCATTCCTGCCCAGGAGCTGGAGGGAAAGACCACCGTGGAAATCGGCGACCGGGTCTGGGAGCTGATGATTTCCGATCTGGGCGAGAGCTTCCGGCCTATCGAAACAGAGGCTTGATTTTTACATCCCGTCACCGTATAATACAGAAAGAATTACCAAAAGAAATACCAAATATTTTGGAGGAAACACCATGAAAAACAGCGAAAAGACCCTTGATATGATTGTAAACCTCTGCAAGAACCGGGGCTTTGTCTACGCAGGCTCCGAAATCTACGGGGGTCTCGCCAACTCCTGGGACTACGGCCCTCTGGGTGTGGAGTTCAAGAACAACGTGAAAAAGGCCTGGCTGAAGAAGTTCGTCCAGGAGTCCGATTACAACGTGGGTCTGGACGCCGCCATTCTCATGAACCCCACCACCTGGGTCACCACGGGCCATGTGGGCTCCTTCTCCGACCCTCTGGTGGACTGCAAGGGCTGCGGTGCCCGCCATCGTGCCGACAAGCTCATTGAGGCCGCGGAGTCCGGCAAGGACGTGAATGTGGACGCCATGAAGCCCGCGGAGATGAACGAATTCATTGCCTCCCACGAAGACGTGGTCTGCCCCAACTGCGGCAAGCACAACTTCACCTCCATCCGGAA
>DVJG01000096.1 GCA_018710805.1 Candidatus Faecousia faecipullorum | reverse complement strand
CCTTCGTGGACCAGCATTTTGGGCTCCACGGCACTGCGCTTGACCACGCTGCCTTCGGGGGCCAGATTGCCCCGGAGCACCGCAATGCCGCCGGTGGGGGAATAGGGGTTTTCAAAGGGACGAATGACCTGGGGATCCAGATTTACTGCCGCGGCGATGTTCTCGCCCAGGGTCTTTCCGGTGACGGTCATGACGGAAAGGTCCAGCAGATTTCCCTTGCACAGCTCCTTCAGCACGGCGTAGACGCCGCCGGCTTCGTTCAGGTCCTCCATATAGGTGGGGCCTGCAGGGGCCAGGTGGCACAGGTTGGGGGTCACGGCGCTGAGGTCATTGGCCATATCCAGGTTGAATTCCACGCCGCACTCATTGGCAATGGCGGGCAGGTGGAGCATGGAGTTGGTGGAGCAGCCCAGGGCCATATCGGCGGTGAGGGCGTTGCGGATGGCGGCGGCGGTCATAATGTCTCTGGGGCGGATGTTCTTCTTCACCAGTTCCATGACCTGCATACCTGCGTGCTTGGCAAGCTCAATGCGGGCGGAATACACGGCGGGAATGGTGCCGTTGCCCCGCAGGCCCATGCCCAGAACCTCCGTCAGGCAGTTCATGGAGTTGGCGGTGTACATACCCGAGCAGGAGCCGCAGGTGGGGCAGGTCCGCTCTTCGCAGATTCTCAGCTGATTTTCATCAATTTTCCCTGCGGCGAAGGCTCCTTCCGCCTCGAACATACTGGAAAGGCTGGTTTTCTTTCCGTCCACCCGGCCTGCCAGCATGGGGCCGCCGCTGACGAAAATGGTGGGGATATTCACCCGGGCCGCGGTCATGAGAAGACCCGGCACGTTTTTGTCGCAGTTGGGCACCATGACCAGGCCGTCAAAGCCATGGGCTTTCACCATGGCCTCGGTGGAGTCGGCAATCAGGTCCCGGGTGACCAGAGAGTATTTCATGCCCTCGTGGCCCATGGCGATGCCGTCACAGACGGCAATGGCCGGGAAGACAATGGGGGTGCCGCCGGCCATGGCAACGCCCAGCTTCACGGCCTCCACGATTTTATCCAGGTTCATGTGGCCGGGGACGATTTCGTTATAGGAGCTTACAATGCCGATGAGGGGCTTCTGCTGTTCCTCGGCAGTGAGGCCCAGGGCGTGATAGAGGCTCCGGTGGGCGGCGTTCTGAGGACCGTTGACAATGGTATCTTTGATCATAAATCACACTTCCTTATAGGAGAAATGCCGGGATGAACCCGGCATTTCCTGTTTTTGTACCTTAGTTGTTGATGAGCTTATCCTCGTCGCTCCAGCTGTAGAGCTTGCGGATTTCCTTGCCCACAATTTCGGAGGGGTGCTCGGCGGCCAGTTTCCGCATGGCGTTGAAGTGGACCTGGGCGCCGGCGGAGGACATATCCAGCAGGAAGTCCTTGGCGAAGGTGCCGTCCTGAATGTCGGCGAGAATCTTCTTCATGGTCTTCTTGGTCTCGGCGGTGATGATCTTGGGGCCGGTGACGTAGTCGCCGTATTCGGCGGTGTTGGAGATGGAGTAGCGCATTCCGCTGAAGCCGGACTGGTAGATGAGGTCCACAATGAGCTTCATTTCGTGGATGCACTCAAAGTAGGCATTTCTGGGGTCATAGCCCGCCTCCACCAAGGTCTCGAAGCCAGCCTGCATAAGGGCACAGACGCCGCCGCAGAGGACTGCCTGCTCGCCGAACAGGTCGGTTTCGGTCTCGGTGCGGAAGGTGGTCTCCAGGACGCCGGCTCTTGCGCCGCCGATGCCCAGGGCGTAGGCCAGGCCAATGTCCAGAGCGTCGCCGGTGGCGTCCTGCTCCACGGCGATGAGGCAGGGCACGCCCTTGCCGGCCTGGTACTCAGAGCGCACCGTGTGGCCGGGGCCCTTGGGGGCGATCATGATGACGTTGACATTCTTGGGAGGCTTGATGCAGCCGAAATGGATGTTGAAGCCGTGGGCAAAGGCCAGGGTCTTGCCCTCGGTGAGGTTGGGCTCGATGCTCTCTTTATACAGGGCCGCCTGCTTTTCGTCGTTGATGAGAATCATAATGATGTCGGCGGCTTTGGCGGCCTCGGCGGCGGTCATGACGGTGAGGCCCTGGGCTTCAGCCTTGGCCCAGCTCTTGGAGCCGTTGTACAGACCCACCACAACCTTGACGCCGCTGTCCTTCAGGTTCAGGGCGTGGGCGTGGCCCTGGGAGCCGTAGCCGATGATGGCGACGGTTTTTCCCGCCAGCTTCTGGAGGTCGCAGTCCTGCTGATAGAAGATTCGGTTCATAAAAATTCCCTCTTTTCTGAAATTTTGTGGAATTGGAATATGGATTTAGAGGTTCGTGACCCGGCGGATGGTGGTGGCGCCGCGCTGCAGGGAGACGATGCCTGTGCGGCAGATTTCCATAATGGAGAAGTCCCGCATGAGGTCGATAAAGTTGTCGATTTTCCGGCTGTCGCCCACCATCTGCACCATCATGGACTCCTTGGTGTAGTCCACCACTTTTCCTTCGTAGGCGTCAATGGCGGAGCGGATATCGCCCCGGTTATTGGGGTCATTTTTGACCTTGATGAGCAGAAGCTCCCGGTTCACCGTTTCCAGGCTGTCCAGCTCCGCCACGCTTACCACGTCGGGAAGCTTATAGAGCTGGTTGATGAGCTGCTCCTTCTTCACCTCGTCGCCTTCGGACTGCACCGTAATGCGGGAAAAGGCCTCGGACTCCGTCTCGCTGACGGTAAGGGAGGTGATGTTGAACTGGCGGCGGCGGAACATACTGGTAACCCGGTTCAGGACGCCGAACTGGTTGTTGACCAGGATCGCTACGGTAAATTTCTTCATAGTCAGTCTCCGATCCTTACGATGATGTCGTCCATGGAGCCTCCGGGAGGGAGCATGGGCAGGACAAACTCGTCCTTGTCAATGGCGCAGTCGATGAGGTAGGGGCCGGAGCACGCGAAGGCTTCCCGGAAAGCTTCCTCCAGCTCCTGCAGGGTCAGGGCCCGGCTGGCCTTGGCGCCAAAGGCCTGGGCCAATTTCACGAAATCCGTCTGGCGGCCTGTGAGCATGGTGTTGCTGTAGTGCTTTTCAAAGAACAGGGTCTGCCACTGGCGGACCATGCCCAGGACGCTGTTGTTGAGCAGAAGAATCACCAGGGGCACATTCTCCGCCACCGCCGTGGCAAGCTCGTTGAGGTTCATGCCGAAGCTGCCGTCGCCGGTAATGAGCACCGTCTTCTCTCCCGTGCCAATAGACGCGCCCATGGCGGCACCCATGCCGAAGCCCATGGTGCCGAGGCCTCCGCTGGAGAGGAAACGGCGGGTTTTTTTGAGGTTTAAGTATTGTGCCGCCCACATCTGGTGCTGGCCCACGTCCGTGGCCACAGGGGTGTTCTCGCCCAGGTGGGTGTTGAGCAGCTCAATGATATTTTTGGGGGTCATGCCCTCCCGATGGTCGGCGTTTTCTTCCTCCTCCGCCCGGAGCCGGGCGATTTCTTCCTGCCACTGGGGGTGGCTCTGCTGCTTCAAGAGGGGAAGGAGCTTCTGCAGGGTCTTTTTCACATCGCCCCGAAGGCCGTGGGCAGGGCTGACGGTTTTCCCCAGCTCGGCGCCGTCGATGTCGATGTGGACAATCTTTGCGGAGGTGGCGAATTTTGCCCGGTCCCCGGTGACCCGGTCGTTGAAGCGGGCGCCCATGGCAATGATGACGTCGGCCCGGTGCATAGCCATGGAACAGGCATAGTGACCGTGCATGCCCTGCATACCCAAAAAACGGGGGTAGTCCGTGGGCACTGCGGAGACGCCCATGAGGGAGCAGCCCATGGGTGCATCGATGATTTCCGCCATTTGCAGAAGCTCGTCCTCTGCGCCGCCGGAAATCAGGCCGCCGCCAAAGTACAGGAAGGGCCGCTGGGCGCCGTTGATGCACTCCGCCGCAGAGTGAATGCGGATGTCCTT
>DVJG01000095.1 GCA_018710805.1 Candidatus Faecousia faecipullorum | reverse complement strand
CCCTGCGCGGAGGTCTATGCCGACGACTTCCTCTACGATCTCAAAAAAGATCCCTATGAGCTGCACAATCTCATTGCAGACCCGGCCTATGGCGCCGTGAAAGCAGCTCTGCGGGAGAAGCTCCTGAACTGGATTGAAGCCGCGGAGCACTACCGTCCCCAAATTACCGACTGACGCTATAAAAAGCAGACCTCTTGGAGGTCTGCTTTTATGTTTTCCGGGAAGGACGGAAAAGGGTAAAAGCAATTTGGTTAAAATGTTCAATTATTGCTTTCTGATTTGTGCAGTTTGCATAGGGAGGAATGGAGGAACTTACCCTATGTCTTCGTATATTTTCGATAGGTTTTTCGGGAAAAGCATCGAAGATTTGTGCGATATGATGGGTTTGCAGCTGGGGCGCCTCATTGAACCTCGTTCATGAATTTTTCAAAAAAGCAATTACAATAAAATATAAGGCAAGAATGGAATTGGATTTTTTTAAATTTTATGTTATACTTTGCTTACAACGGCGGGTTGCCGATGGGTACTCGCCAAAATAAAATTTTTATGGAGGAAAAACCATGAAGAAGATTATTGCAATGCTGCTGGCTGTTGTGATGGTCCTGGGTCTGGCTGCCTGCGGCGCTACTCCCGCTCCTGAAACCACTGCCGCACCCGAAACCACCGCTGCACCTGCTGAGACCGAAGCTTCCGCTGAGGCTCCTGCCGAGGGCAAGAAGTACGAGGGCGTGACTCTCACCATGTGGTCCATGTGGAACTCCAACGAGCCCCAGGGCGAAGTCATCGCCAAGGCCGCCGAGGCTTTCGAGGCTGAAACCGGTGCTCACGTGGAGGTCGTCTGGAAGGGCCGTGACCTGAACCAGGTTCTGTCCGCCTCCCTGGAAGCCGGCGAGAAGTTTGACATCTTCGAGGACGACTACAAGCGTATCGGCCTGCAGTATGCCGACTTCACCTACGACCTGACCGAGATGGCCAAGGCTGTTGACTACGATTCCTTCTCCTACCCCGCACTGAACAAGCAGGCTGTTGCTTGGGCCGGCTACCTGAACTCCATCGCCGAGCAGCCCCAGGTCGGCGGCATCTTCTATGACAAGGCCGCTTTCGAGGCCGCCGGTATCACCACCCTGCCCACCACTTGGGAAGAGTTCATGGCTGTCAGCGAGCAGCTGAAGGCCGCTGGCGTCGCTCCTCTGGCTCTGGACTCTACTTACGCTGATTTCACCTTCTATCATCACCTGGTCCACAAGCTGGGCGAGCCCCGCATCGAAGAGCTGTCCCTGAACGGCGGCTGGGATCAGGAGCCCGGCGTCGCTGAGGCTGCTCAGGAAGTCATCGACTACGTGAACAAGGGCTACCTGGTTGAGGGCGCTCCCGATGAGTTCCCCGCCAGTGAGAACAAGATCGGCTACGGCCTGGCCGCTATGATCGTCTGCGCTAACTACGTTACCGCTGAGGTCAACAACAACACCCAGACCGAGGTCGACTGGGGCATGATGCCCTATCCCGAAGTGCCCAACGGTGTTGCCAATGCCGCTACTTACGCCGGCGCCAACTCCCTGGCCATCACCAAGTACTCCGAGAATCCCCAGGCTGCTTTCGACTTCATCATGTTCCTGACCACCGGCGAGTACGACCAGATGATGGCCGACACTGCTAAGCAGATCCCCGCCGACAACCGGAACAAGGCTCCCGCCGTTCTGAACGGTACCGTGGAGACCCTGCTGGCTGCTGAGTCCCCCATGAGCTGGTGCGCTTCCCTGCAGGCTAACTCCGACCTGAAGGACAGCATCAAGACTCTGTGCATCAACCTCTACGAGGGCAAGTTCGCCACCGGCGCTGACTTCGCCGCCGCTATGCAGGCTCTGTACTAAGATTTCCCTTCCTTGCGGGCGGCTCTAACAAAGCCGCCCGCATTTCCCCATTTCATCCACAGAAAGCCGCCTAACAGTGAAGCTTCCGAACGGCTGTTAGGGTGCGGGCACCCTGGCCCAGAGACAGATTCGGAAGCAGGACATTTTGCAAGAAATAACTAGGGAACCTCTGAATAAATCGTCTTCGGCTGGGCAGCGAATCTTTCGCCCCATCCATGCAGTTCTGAAAATAGGAAATACATACAGTATTCCTCCATTTTCAGAACCTTCGGCTGAGCCAAAATCTTTTGCTGCCAGCTCTTGCCAATTTAATCAGAGTTTCCCTAGCAAAAGAATGAGGTGGATCGCCGAATGAAAAAAAATAAATCCCTGATTTTCTGGTTCATGCTGCCCACCGTGCTGTCACTGCTCATTATGTACGTCTACCCGGTTATCCGGACCGCCCTCATGAGCTTCTTCAAGGTGGAAAGCCTGACGGCCAGCCTGGACAAGTGGCAGTTTTACGGCTTTGGCAATTATGCGAAGATTTTTGGCAGTAAGAGCTTCCAGGTCTCCATGCAGAATATGCTGCTCATCTGGATTGTGGGCGGCATTCTGACCCTGGCTCTGGCCATGCTGTTCGCTGTTATTCTCACCAGCGGCATCCGCGGCAAGAAATTCTTCCGGGCCGCCATCTATATGCCCAACATCATCAGCGCTGTGGCTCTGGCCACCATGTGGATTCAGTACATCTTCAACTTTGACTACGGCCTGCTGAACAACATGGTTCAGCTCCTGGGCGGAAGCAAGATCAAATGGATGGGCACGGACCTGAAGTTCTGGGCCATGACCATTTCCTACATCTTCGGCAGCGTGGGCTACTATATGCTGATCTACATCAGCGGTATCGAAGGTATCCCCGCAGACCTCTATGAAGCCGCCACCATTGACGGCGCCAACAAGGTCACCCAGTTCTCCAATATCACCATGCCGCTCATGAAGGGTATTATCAAAACCTCCATTACCTTCTGGAGTATCAATGCCGCCACCTTCTTCCTGTGGTCCAAAATGTTTGCGCCCATCGACACGGAAGAGGCTACCATCGTGCCCGTCATCTACCTGTACGATATCGTCTTTGGCGGTAAGGGCGTTACCAAACGGGACGCCGGCGCCGGTGCGGCCGTGGGTGTTGTCCTGACGCTCATCATCATCTTCATCTACTGGGTGATGAACAAGCTGCTCAAGGACTCCGACCTAGAATATTAAGGAGGGTCTCACCATGGCAAAATATCACGATCGAATCAACTGGAAGAAGGAAGCAAGACTTCTCCCTGGCTATATTATCGTCATTCTGTGGGTCATTTTCACCGCCGTCATGGTTTTCTGGGTGCTGGCCGCCAGCTTCTCCACCTCCCGTGAGATTTTCTCCGGCAAGGTGCTGGAATTCGCCACCGGCCTCCACTGGGAAAACTACGTCACTGCCTGGAAAACCCAGAACGTCTCCGTGTTCTTCGCAAACTCCCTGCTCTACTCCGTGGTGTCCTGCGCGGGCGTGCTTCTGATCTCTGCACCCTCCGCTTACGTCCTGTCCCGCTGGAACTTCACCTGCAGCCGGACCATCCGGCTGGGCCTGCTGATCTCCATGAGCGTTCCCGCTATCATGATCATCATGCCCCTGTACACCCTGGCAGTCCAGTGGCACATCAAGGGCCGCATTCTGCTGATGGTTCTGTACATCCTCATGCGCGTTCCCTACACCACCATGTATCTGCTGGACTTCTTCGGCACCCTGTCCAAGTCCTATGAGGAAGCTGCTTATCTGGATGGCTGCGGCCCTGCCCACACCTTCTGGACCATTATGCTTCCCCTGATCCAGCCTGCCGTGGTCACCGTGACAATCTTCAACTTCCTGTCCGTGTGGAACGAATTCTTCATGGCTCTGATCTTCACCAGCGACGAGAGCATGACGCCTGTGGGTGTCGGCCTGCTGCAGATCGTGAACTCCATGAAGTACACCGGAAACTACGGCGGCCTGTTCGCGGCGGTCATGATCGTGTTCCTGCCCACCTTCCTGCTGTACATCTTCCTCTCCGAGAAGATTATCTCCGGCGTCACCGGCGGCGGCGTAAAGGGCTGATTTCCCCAATATACAAGAACCCCCCAGCGGCAAAGCCGCTGGGGGGTTGCGACTGTCGGAAAACCCCTTCGGGCTCTTCCGACAAACTTTGGCAGCCTGCTGCGCGCATAATTTGTCCCCCGATGGGGGACAAATTCCACACTTGCAACCTGAGAAGTGTTTTCTGCCAGGTACAGGCCCCGGCAGAAAACGGATTGGACTCTATTTGCCGCCAACGGCGGCAAACGCTGCGAGGCTTTTGACAAGCTGTACCCCCCAGCGGCTTTGCCGCTGGGGGGTTCTTGTTTACTGCCAGTGTTTATCAATCTCTTCCCGGATGATCTGAACATACCGCCGGGCTTTGTCGATGTTGTGGTGGATGGTGTAGACGTCCCGCTGGGTGATTTCCATTTTGCACCCTCTGGCGGCCAGAAGGCTCTTGTCAATGGCCTTGCGAACCGCATCCTCGTCCAGGACAGGGTCCACGCCAAGAAGATTGGGACTGGGCTTTCTGTGGAAAATAACATTCCTGCCCTGAAGCCGCTCACCCATGAACTCCTCGTTGCACCAGGGAGAGATGGAAACCTTCCGCAAATTGGGAAGCTTGCTGATGCAGTTGTCCCAGATGGGGTCCACCGGCTCGCAGCAGCCGTAGGAGAAGAGGCCGAAGTTCCGGGATATTTTCTCGTAGCAGGGGAAGATGAACTCCTCGTACATGGCGGGGGAGATGCCCACGCTCTCCTGGGAGTCCATGAAGCCCCAGACGTCTTTGGTGGTAAAGGGCCGCTTTTCCCACTCGTCCCAGCCGGGAAGCTCACGGTTAAATGCCCAGCTGCCCTGGGATACCCCTTCAAAGGCGGTGGTGGGCAGAATCAGCCGCTTTTCTTCCAGCATATGGTAATAGGCCAGGGTGTCGTCGGCAATCCGATCCATCATTTTCTTGTACAGGTCCGGATAGTCATACATGGCGTACATCATGTTTTCCATGCCCATGAAGTGGACAACTTCCTGGGTGGGAACGCTGGTGAGGCAGTTCATCTGCATCCGCACCGGGAGAATGTCGCCAATGGCATTTTCGATGGCCTGGCGCTTCTTCTCAGTGGTGTCCAGGTCCACGCCGAAGACGGAGGGGCCCAGCTTGCCGTAGTCGTCTTCCAGGTCCTCCACAATGGGCTCATAATGGTAGCCGATGCTGTCGTTTCCCTGGGCATCCTTGGTCGTGGACACCTGGGCGTTCAGACCGAAGAGGTGGAAATAGGTGTCGTAGTTCAGGGCGAAATAGTCCGGAGTGACCCGGTCATCGTCGAAAAGCTCCTGGTTCAGAAAGCTGCAGTACAAGGTGGTTTCCACCCAGCGGGCAAATTCCCCCTGACACTTTAAGCGCTAATTTCCTGGGCGAAGGTCCACAGCTCCAAATGGACCATGGGCGTTTCCCCCTGCAAGGCATTGTCCCGATACCATTGCTGGATGCGGGCCTGGTTGCTTGGCTGATTAGCCATTTCCAACTGTTTTTTGGCGACTTCCCGTAAAATGAGCCTGTCGGCGTCTGAAATGAGATATTCCACGAGATGTTCCTCCTGTATAAGTTTTTACGTCTTCACTATACCATCTTTTATGGGAATGTCACTACCGAATTTGCATTTTTGGTCATTGTCGGCAGTAAATTTCAATGGCGATTTTGGCAAATTCTCCTATGCTGCTGTTCTCTCCAAACTTCGGCCCACGCACTCTCAGGGGACAGGCAGGGAAGAAAGGCAAGCTCCGCAAAACGGCTCGGGGCGCCTGTGCCAAGGGCCGGAAGAAGCGGCGTGAGGAAAATGGATTCCCTCAGGGAAATCCCCCAAAAATTCCCCCAGGGAAATCCCCCAAAAAGGACTTGAATTTTCCTTTCCCATCTGGTATAATGACCATCACATGCAGGGTTAGTTCATCGGTAGAACGGTCGCTTCCCAAGCCACAGAGGCGGGTTCGATTCCCGTACCCTGCTCCAGAACAGAAAACAGCCACCCTATGGGGTGGCTGTTTTCTTTCACTGTCAAAAATCCTCCTAAAAGGATATATGGAGGAAGAACTAGCCCTTCCTGGCCGTCCCAGGGACTGCTGCTGAGAGGTTTTCGTCAATCTTTCTCAAAGGGGAACTTGTAGGGCAGGCTGAATTCGTCCCGCAGGGCCATGAATTCCTTTTGAATGCTCTCGCTTACGGGAACGCCTTTGTCCTTGCGCTCCTGCCAGGCCAGCCATTCCTTCTCTCCGGCGGTGTAAATCCGCTGGGCGCCGGGGGCTTTTTGGGAGGCCCGCAGGTCCCGGCATATGCCGCCGGCGGTGCGCTTGAAGGTGTCCAGGCCCATAAAAAACGCGGGATTGATTACAAAGAAGAAGTGACCGAGGTGGTACATCTGATTCCTGCCGTCGGGGCTTTTGCCGCTGAGCGCCTTGGTATAGGGACTGCCTGTGAGCGCTGCGGAGAGAATCTCCACAATGGTGGTGAAGCCATAGCCCTTGTGGCCGCCGGTGGCCTCTCCCAGTCCACCCAGGGGAAGCAGGGCACACCGGCCAGCCCGCAGTCCTTTCAGAATCTCGCCGGGATCGGTCAGGGTGTCGCCATCCTCTGTTACCACCAGGCCGGCGGGAGCGGGGGTTCCGGAGCGCTCATAGAACTCTATTTTGCCATTCTGGATGGTGGAAGTGGCGCAGTCAAAGTTAAAGGGGAAGGCTTCATCGGTGGGCATGGTGAAAGTCAGGGGGTTGGTGCCCATCATGGGCTCCACACCAAACGTGGGGGCCACAGAAGGCCGGGCGTTGGTGCCGGTAATGCCGATCATACCGGCCTTTTCCGCCATGGTGGTCCAGTATCCGGCAATTCCATAGTGGGTGGAGTTGAAAATGGCACCGCCGGCCATGCCGTAGGTGTTTGCCTTGTCAATCAGCATTTCCATCATCCGGTAGCTTGCCACCATGCCCATGCCGTCGTGGGCATCAATCACCACGGTGGTGGGGGTTTCCTTGACGACCTCCACATTGGTGACGGGCAGCAGGGTACCGTTTTTAATGCGGTCCAGGTAGATGGGCTTGAAGCGGTTGCAGCCGTGGCTCTCAATGCCCCGCCGGTCAGATTCCAGCAGGACATCCGCGCAGATTTCGGCGTCGGCTCTGGGCACGCCATAGGCCACAAATACATCGACCATGAAGTCCTGGGCCATTTTCCAGGGGATATAGGGTCTGGTTTCTACGGTACTCATGTACAGCACTTCCTTTCAAAGCAGATAAGTGTGAATGGGCTGCCCGGCGGCAAAAAGAGCGCAGCGGCACATCCATTTGCCATTGCGCTCTTCTCAAATCCCTGAAACAATGCTATGCAATTGTAAAATGGACTGCATCCTTTGGTAAGTTCAATATAACAGTCTGCCCAAAATATGTCAAGTATGATTTTGAAATTTGTGCATTCTATCAAAGCACAGACAGCGACTTTGGGTATCCTGTCTGTTTTGAAAAGTTAAGGCAAACCGTGTGGGGCAGAGCCCGGGTCAGCGGCGGCTGTACGCCAGGGGACCTCCGGTTCATTCAAACTGTGCCGCGTACAGGCCGTAGTAAAAGCCTCTCTTTGCCATGAGGCTTTCGTGGGTTCCCTGTTCCACCACATCGCCGTGGTCCACCACCAGAATCAGGTCGGCATTTTGGATGGTGCTGAGCCGATGGGCAATGACGAAGCAGGTTTTCCCGGCCATGAGTTCCCGCATGGCCAGCTGCACCTCCCGCTCGGTGCTGGTGTCCACATTGGAAGTGGCTTCGTCCAGAATGAGCATTTTGGCATCGTACATCATGGCCCTGGCAATGGTCAAAAGCTGCTTCTGTCCCTTGGAGATATTGCCGCCGTCTTCGGAAATCACGGTCTGGTATCCGTTGGGCAGGCGCATGATGAAGGGGTGGATATGGGCGCTTTTTGCGGCGGCCACCACCTCATCCATGGTGGCGTCCTGCTTTCCGTAGGCTATGTTCTCGAAAATTGTGCCGCTGAAAACCCAGGTGTTCTGGAGAACCATGGCGTAGACCCCACGGACCGAGGAACGGGTATAGCTGCAGACCGAACGGTCATCGATGCGGATTTCTCCGCTGTCCACATCGTAATAGCGCATGAGCAGACTGATGATGGTGGTTTTTCCGGCGCCGGTGGGGCCTACGATGGCCACGGTTTTTCCGGGCTCGACCTTTAAGGACAGGTCGTGGAGAATGGTTTTTCCCGGCTGATAGCCGAATTTCACGTGTCGAAGCTCAACGGCGCCTTTTACATCCGTCAGCCGCTCCATATCCTGAGGCTCGGCAGGTTCCTCTTCTTCGTCCAGCAGGGAGAAAATGCGCTCCGCCGCAGAAAGTGCCGAAAACAGCTCGTTGACCACATTGGCAAATTCATTGATGGGTCCGGAGAATTTCCGGGAATAGAGCACGAAGGAGGAAATGGTATCCAGAGCCACTGCCCCGTTCATATACAGTACGGTTCCCAGTATGGCAATCAGGGAAAGTGAAAGGTTATTGATGAAGCCCATGGTGGGGCCCACGGAGCAGCTGTAGAATTCGGCATCGTAATAAGCATCCGCAGCCTCTGTGTTTACCTTGTCGAACCGCTGACAGACGGCGTCTTCATAGGCATAGGCCTGAATGTTCTTTTCGCCGGAGAGCATTTCCTCCACGAAACCGTTCATGCTGCCGTAGCTTTTGGAGCGGCGGCTGTAGCGTGGGCGGACCTTTTTCCGCATGAAGGTGGTATAGCCCACGGAAATGGGAATGGTCACCAGGGCGATGACGGACAGGGCGGGGGAGAGGTAGACCATCATGAGGAAGGAGCCGATCACCGTTACCAGACTGGTCATGATCTGGGCCACATCCGTGGCAATGCAGGTGGAGACCACATCCACATCATAGGAAACCCGGCTGATGATATCGCCTGCGGTGTTGTGGTGGTAGTAGCGCACCGGCAGGTGCATCAGCTTCTCAAAGACATCCATCCGCATTTTCCGGGCCACCCACTTGCTCAGATAGGTCATGCCCACATTGATGACAAAGGTCATGGCGCTGGAGGCCACATACACAAGGAGCATCCGCGTGGCGTAGAAGCGCACCTTCTGAAAATTGACCCGTCCCATGCCTGCGGCTGCCTCGTTGATGGCAAGGCCTGCGTATTTTGGCCCCATGAGGGAGAGAACGTTGCTGACAAAGCACAGAAAGACGATGGAAAAGAACAGGTATTTATAGCTGGCAAGGTACTGAAGGGTTCGCCGCAGGGTGCCCCGGGTATCCTTCGGCCTGGCTTTTTCGGATATTTTAATCGGCATAGCCCAATTCCCCCTCTCCCATCTGTGCTTCGTAGATATCCCGGTAGGCAGGACAGGCTTCCATAAGCTCGGCATGGGTGCCATGGCCCAGGATTCTGCCCTCCTCCAGCATTATGATCTGATCCAGGTTCCGGATGGAGGAGATGCGCTGGGCCACGATAATGGTGGTGGTATCCCCATGGTGCTCCCGGATGGCCTTTCGGACAGAGGCATCGGTCTGATAGTCCAGGGCCGAGGAGGCGTCGTCCAGAATCAGAATCTCCGGCTCCACAGCCAGGGCTCTGGAAATCAGCAGGCGCTGCTTCTGACCGCCGGAAAAATTGTCTCCGCGGACGGTGGCTCTGTGCTGATAGCCGTCTTCGTAGCCTGCGATGAATTCCGCGGCGCAGGCATCCCTGGCGGCGGCCTCCAAGGCCTGCTGAGAAACCGGTCTGCCAAAGCGGATGTTTTCCGCAATGGTATCTGAAAAAATCATATCCGTCTGGAACACCACTCCGAACTTTCGCCGCAGGGTATCCAGGGGAAAGCTCCGGAGGTCCTTTCCGGCCACAAAGATGTGGCCTTCCGTGGCATCGTAGAAGCGCATGAGAAGGTTCAAAATGGTGGTCTTTCCGCAGCCGGTGGCTCCGATGATGCCCAGAGACCCGCCCTTGGGAATGGCAAAGGAAATATCCTCTACGCTCATCTGCCGCTGTCCTCCGTCAAAATGGAGGGCATTGGCCATGGTGCTTTTCTCGGCGTAGCGGAAGGAGACGTGGTCAAAGACAATGTGCCCCTCTGTGCTGGGGACGGCGGCCTCCGTTTCGGGAATGGGCTGCAGCTCGTCAGGGGCACGGATTACCGCCTCAATGCGGTCTGCGGAGGCATTGGCTTTGGACAGGGTCATAAAAATCCGGTTCAAGCCCATGGCGCCGTTGAGAATCAGATTGAAGTAGGTCAAAAATGCCAGAATCACCCCGGGTTTTGTGAGTCCGCCATTGACCCGGTAGGCCCCCACAAACACCACCAGGGTCAGCCCCGTATTGAGGAAGAGATTCATCACAGGCCCCGGCAGGCTCATGACAATGCTGGCGCTCCGCTCTGCCCGGGTCAGGGCCTGATTGGCCTGACCAAAGCGCTCCGTCTCGTAGGGCTCCTTGGAAAGGGCCTTTACCACCCAAATTCCCGTGATGTTTTCCCGCATAATCCGAACCACCTTATCCAGAAGCCGCTGGACACGGTCATAAAGGGGGATGCCTTTCACCGAAATAAACACCACGGAAGCAACCACCATAGGCGCGATTATGCAGAGAATCGCCGCAAGGCCCCGGTCCATGGTCATGGTAACGGCCATGCTTCCCAGCAGCAGAATGGGGGCGCGGACGCCTACGGCCATCATGGCGCGGATGAAATTCTGGATGTTATAGGAGTCGGAGGTCATGCGGGAGGTAATGGAGGGCAGGCCAAAAGCGTCCATTTGCCCGCCGGACAGATGGATGGAGTGGTAAAACAGGTCCCGGCGAATCTCATAGGTGGCCTTTTGGGCCAGACTGCTTCCCCGGCGATTGGCGTTCACGTTGAAAAGCCGGGTGAGCAGGGCCAGAACCGCCATAAGCCCGCCCCAGAGCAGGGCAAGTCTGAGACTTTTGGTGGGGGCAATCTCGTCAATGAGATATTCCAGTATGTAGGGAAGGCTCAATTCTCCCAGGGTTCCGAAAAGCTTGAGGAGCAGGGTCACGGCAATGAGGGACTTGTATTTTTTCAGATAGGAAAAGATAAATTTCATGGGATTCTCCTTACCGTTCCCAGCTGGCAAGCAGCTTTTCCAGAAGTGCGGTGAGCTCGCAGCCCTCCTGGTCCGTTAAGCCGTCAAAGAGGGTCTGGGGCGGCTTGGGCAGGTGAAACCGGACTCTGGAAGCCCCTTCCTCCGTCAGCTTCAGAACCACCTTCCGGCGATCTGCCGGGTCCTTTTCCCGCAGGAGCAGGTGCTTCGCCTCCAGCTTGCCCACAAGCTCACTGACGGAGCCGGAGCGGATGCCCAGCTTTTCCTGCAAGGCCTTCTGGGTCATAGGGCCGTCCTTCTGCAATAGGGTAAGCACTGCCGCCTGACCGCCGCCCTGGTGGGTCTGGTGGTACATAAAATGCCCGCAGACCACCAACAGCCGGCGCAGCTTCTCTTTTTCATAACACGCCATGGGCTGACCTCCAATCGTAAGGTACCGATATATTATAGAATAAACCGCGATTATTGCCAAGGTACCGAGGAATTAACCGGCATCCCTATGGCGCCGAGGATGTGCTGCCCATGGGGGCATGGAATCCTCCGCCATCCTTGCCTGCATTGTTTAAAATGCAATAGATACATGGGGAAAGAAAATAATTTTTTGTATAAATGCAAAAATCTTTACAAATTCCGAAAACATGTTATAGTTGTGCTATCGGCAAAACGCAATGTTTTTTATAACAACAATCAGGAGGAACCACAGGAATGAAAAAGTTTACGTTTATCGGGGCGGGGTCCCTGGGGTTTACCAGAGCCCTTGTCCGGGACCTCATGACATTTCCTGCCTTTGATGACTGCGAGCTTATGCTCATGGACATCAACGAAAAGCGGCTGGAATACGCCAAGCGCGGCGTGGAACGGATTGTGAGGGCAGGTGGCCACCACGCCGCTGTCCGCACCACCACGGACAGAAAAGAGGCGCTGCGGAATGCGGACGGCGTGCTCATTACCATTCTGCAGGGCGGCGTGGAGGTCTGGCGTCACGATATCGAAATTCCCAAAAAGTACGGCGTTGACATCTGCGTAGGCGATACCCGGGGTCCCTCTGGCATCTTCCGCTTCCTGCGGACGGCTCCCGTTATGCTGGACATTATCCGGGATGTGGAAGAGGTCTGCCCCAAAGCCATTGTGCTCAACTACACCAACCCCATGGCTATGCTGGTGAGCTACCTCCAGTCCCAGACCAATGTCAGCGTCACCGGACTGTGCCACAGCGTGCAGGGCACGGCACAGATGCTGGCGGAATGGTTAGGCGTGAACCACCGGGAGCTGGAGTACACCTGCGTCGGCATCAACCATCAGGCCTTCTATCTGAACCTGACCCACAAGGGCGAAGATATGTACCCCAAGCTCTTTGAGGCCATGAAACGTCCGGAAATCGCCGCCCAGGAGCCTGTGCGGATTGAGATGTGCCGGTACCTGAAATATTTCCCCACCGAGTCTTCCGGTCACAACTCCGAATACAATGCCTGGTTCCGGAAGCGTCCCGACCTCATCGAAAAATACTGCAACCACGGCACCGGCTGGAACCCCGGGGCCTATGCCTACATTCTCAACGAATATCTGGGCCGGGAGGACAACTGGGAGAAGGAGTACACGACCTGGCTGGAGAGCGGAGAGGTGGAGCTGAGCCGGGGCGAGGAGTACGCCGCCAACGTCTTCAACGCCATTTTCGGCGACCATACGCCCTACCGCTTCAACGCAAATCTGCGGAACAAGGGTTACGTTACCAACATTGACGAAGGCGCCTGCGTAGAGGTTCCCGTGATGGCCGACGAGACCGGCATCCACGTGAGGGGAACCTACACCCTGCCGCCGCACCTGGATATGCTGGTGTCCAACTCTGCCAAGATCGAAGAGCTGGCGGTTCAGGCCGCCATGGAAGGCGACCCCGAAAAGATCTTCCAGGCGATTCTCTTTGACCCTCTGACTGCCAGCGTCTGCAGCATGGAGGAGATTCATCGGATGGTTCAGGAGATGCTGGATAAGAACGCACCCTATCTCGGCTATTTTAAATCCCTGAAAATCTGACCCCCGCCAATGGACCCAAAAGGAGCGGGGAATCAAAACACACCATATTTCTGCTATCGTACCGGGGGCTTCCCCGGTACGATTTGCACAAGCCGGCAGGGCGCCATGGGAAACGTCCGGGAAAAGGCCTATTTTTCCAATTCTGCCCGGAGCTTTCCCAGGGCGCGCTTTTCAATGCGGGATACATTCCGCCGTGGCTATTGTAAACGATACATTGTTAGGAATTCGCTTCAAACTGCTTTGAATTTAGCTGTTTGAAGCGGAATTTGATGTAAATTTGTTTGTCTTCGCTGAGTTCAATGCGCTCAATGAGGCTGACAAGCAGCTCCCGATTGGTACAGGCACCGTCCAGGAAACGCTGAACCAGGGCTTTTGCTTCATCCCCCGCTTTGGCGGGGGATTCTTTTTTCTTCTCCAGTTCCTTGAGTTGATCCTCCAGCTTTGCTCTATCGGATTTCACTTTGAGATAGATCCGCTGGAAATCATCTTCGTTCAGAATACCGGATAGCTTATCCATGTACATTCGGTCCAGATTGGTGGTCATGGACTCGATCTTGCTCTGCAAGATCTGAATCTCCCCTTCGGTGCTGTCCGCAGCTCTGGCGGCCTCGACGGCTTTCGTTGCCAGCGGCAGCAGACGATCTTCTTTCAGATAGTTTTGGCAGACTTCCCGAACTTTGGCAAGCACAGCTTCCGTAACAGTCTGCTCCTTGATGGAATGGCAGGTGCAGACACCGGCCTTGGTGAACCGCTGATAGGTGCGGCAGATGAAGAACAACCGTTCCTCACCGGCGGCATTTTTGCGGTTGAGCGTTGCCAGTGGATAGCCGCACTCATGGCAGAAAATAAGCCCTTTAAGCAGAAAGTCATAAGTCCGACTTCGGGTGTGCTTGCGGCTTTCTACCAGCAGGCGTACCTTCCGGAAGGTTTCGGCATCTACCAGAGGCTCGTGGGTTCCCTCCACCACAACCCAGTTTTCTCTGGGCTGCTTCAGGCACTTTTTCGATTTGTAGCTGATCTTTACCGTGCGGCCCTGAACCATATTGCCGATATAGGTCTCATTCTGCAGGATTTCTGAGATCCGCTCGCTGGACCATAGACCGGCGTAGGGGCCTTTCCGGCCCATGTTCCATCCACAGTAGGTGGCCGGTGTGAGAACCCCCTCTTCATTGAGAGTGGCGGCGATTTTCCGGCAACTGATGCCGTCTAGGGCCATGGCGAAAATCCGGCGGACGATGGGTGCCACTTCTTCGTCGATGACGATTTTATTCTTCTCCGTAGGGTGCATTTTGTAGCCGTACATGGGCTTGCCGCCGATGAACTGCCCCTTGCGCTGTTTATCCCGCTTGACAGACTTGATCTTCTTGGAGATATCCTTGGCGTACATGTCGTTCATGATTGCCCGGAAGGGGGTGATATCGTTGGCGGTGGATTCCACACCGGTGTCGATACCATCCAGCAAGGAGATATACCGCACCCGCTTTTCTGGAAAGTAGCGCTCCATGTAGTGGCCGGTCATAATGTAGTCGCGGCCCAGACGGGACAGGTCCTTGGTGATAACCATATTGACCTTTTTGGCTTCGATATCTGCGATCATCCGCTGGAACGCCGGACGGTCAAAGGTAGTGCCGCTGTAACCGTCATCGATATAGGTGTCGTAGACGGACAGCCGATGCTGTTTTACGAATTCCTCCAGAAGGGAATCCTGGTTTGTAACACTCTGGGAAGGACCCTCACTCTCATCCTCCTTTGATAACCGAATGTATTTTGCCACATGATAAGCCATGGGGTCGCTGATTTCTAAGAACATACATTACCTCCTTTGGAAGCTCAGAAATTAGCGACCATTCATCGCTATCAGAATACACCATCCTGGGTGGGTATGGCAAACATGCCCAGCTCCTTTTGTAAAAAAAGTCGGAAGGATTCCTGAATGACTTCAGCGATGTCTTTTCCTTCCTCTGAAAAAGCACAGTGAACAACGACTGTTTTCGTATTCATAACACGCCTCCTTTGGTCAATGGTATGTAGGAAGCCCGGCTGATTTGCCAGCGTTAGGGAATAAGAAAACCCGTGCCATTTGCGACACGGGAAACTAGAAAATTAGATTGTTGAGAGAATATGACGGATATAAGAATAGCAGCGTTCATGGGTATTTTCGTCAATCTCAGGAAATGGATTACCAAATTCTTTCGTTTTATGGATAACAGCGAGAAGGAATGTGTCTGCAAATACTTCCAGCATGTCTGCATTGCTTAATCTTGAGTAGTCAGCGCCAAGCTGGCGGAGGAAATCATAAAAGCTTTCCGGTAGCCTGCAAAGTTCATTGGTTAGGTGAAAGTGCAGCTGATGCCCCAGCTCGTGGAGCAAAACTGTAGCGGGAGTAAATTTACCATCAAAATCATTCCACGTCCGATACAGAAAGATGGCTCCAGAACAACATCCATCGCCAAATTGGGCGATGGACTCGGCGTTGCAACCGTCCATTTCTGCATCCACGATGGAGATGGATATGGGATGTAATTTCTGAGAGAATGAGAACAGATCGTCTACCACTCTTAAAACGTATTGGATGGTTGGTATGTCGATCTGCGCACCATCCGAGGAGCTGCTTTTGTCTTTGAGATGCAGATACAGGGCATCGGTGCAGTCGTCAAGGTTTACACTGGGCGTGGTGGCGTAGAACCAGTGGATGTATTCCAGAACCGCATCTGCTCCGTTATAGATACGAACGGGCCCAATAGAGTAGGGACAGAGATTTTCCTCTGAAATAGCATCATAGAATTCTTGGAAAGCGTTCTCGTCTTCGTCGTAACGCTCCGACAGATAACCGAGGGTTTTCTGAAGAATACATAGGTTGGAAAAATCAAATCTCATTTCAGTAAGTTCCTTTCGTAAAAATCGTATTTTCCAAAATGGAAGCGCACTGTTCCTTGCTGATGAATTCCAGATGACCATATAGATCTGCGGTGATGGCAATGGAACTGTGTCCCAGCCATTGGGATACATCGATAAGGGGCATTCTGGCAGCAATCAAAAGAGCGGCACAGGTATGTCTCAAATCATGATAGCGAATCTCACGCAATCTGTTTTCCCGGAGAAGTGCTTTGAACTTGGATGTGAGCCGAGACGGCTTGAGAAGCTCATTGTGCGTGTTCAGGCAGACATACCCGGCTTCCCTTCGATGGGAAATCAAAAGTTGTTCCACTGAAGGGGAGAGGGGAAGCGTTCGGTGGCTGGACTTTCGTTTGGTCACATCCCGGGCAACAATGCCACCGGTGATTTCGTTAACAGTGTGACGGATATGGACTGTATGGCAATCAAAGTCAATCGCTTCCCACTTAAGCCCTAGTACTTCGCTCCTACGTAACCCCAACAGGAGGGAAAGGGTGACCGGTAGCTCCAGATCGGTGCCCTGAATTGTGGCAAGTAGTTGCTGGCATTCAACTTTGCTGTAATAGGATGCTGTATAGGGAGCAATCTTGGGCGGAACGACCCGATTGACGGGATTCTCCGGAAGTAGACCATCGATCACTGCACATCCCAAAGCCTTGTGGAGGTTGGCATGGTGACGGCGCACAGTAGTGGTGGAGAGACCTCTTTTCAGAAGGGAATCGTAGTATGCAGCGATATGTTTTGGAGCAAGGTCACAGATGGGAAGATTTAATTTTTGAAAGTAGGGACAGATGGAATTGCGGACGATGAGAGAGTAAGCCTTGAAGGTGGTGGGAGAAACCGTGGGCTGCATCAGCTCCAGCCAATGCATCAGATAGGCATCCACATAGATACCCTTGGCGTTTCGGCGCATATCCAGCTCTGCGGTGATTTGCTTTCGTTTTGTAAAGAGCATCTCCTCCGCCCGGCGGCGATTCCCCTTTGTTTTGAGATGGGTTGTGAAGGAACGTTCCTTGCGTTTCCCCATTTCATCACGATAGCTGATGACCATATGCCAGTAACCGTTTCTTTTGCGTAAATGCCCTGCAACCATTGCTGTTTTTGTCCTCCATGTATCATATTATCAGAGTAATTATACAATGGGAGAGGCAGTGGATTTAAAATACGCTACATGGGATCGTTTGACGCAGGGGACTTAAAATCCGCTGGGCTGAATCCGGCACCCAATCCGAATTGTGCTTGCAAACAGCGGGGCTTTTGAAATTTGATTTTTCTCTGTGTTGGAACATCCCTCCAACACATCCCTCCAACTTCATATCCCTTCATTTGAAGGGATTGAATACGCCGCTATGGTGGAATTGGTAGACACCCGAGACTTAAAATCTCGTTCTGGTTTCCAGAGTACCGGTTCGAGCCCGGTTAGCGGCACCATTCTCTTAATTCTCAGAGCAGTTTATTGCTCTGAGAATTATTTTTTAGGCAAAATAGAGAGAATCGCATTGGCAGAGGACAGCTTGTTATTCTCATCCAAGTGGGTATAAATATTAGCTGTCGTTCCGATTGTACTGTGTCCAAGCCATGCTTGAATCTCTTTAAGGCTAACGCCTTGTGCGAACAGAAGAGAGGCACATGTGTGTCGAAGATCATGAAAGCGTATCCTCGGCATATTGTTGGCTTTCAGCACTGACGTAAAATGTGAGGTAAGGAAACCAGGCTTAATAATCTCGCCAATCTCATTCACATAGATATAGCCGATATAATCTTGGCAATAGCAATTACCACACAGCCTTTTGTTCTCTTCTTGCTCCATTTTCATTTTAAGAAGCATTTCTTCAAAGGGAGCCACAAGTGGAAGTGTCCGAAAACTGGATTTCGTTTTTGTGGTATCTGCCATGACCAATGTGCATTTCCCATCAACTCGCGCTTCGTTCACTGTATGCTTAATTGTGATGGTTTTGCTTTCAAAATCGATGGCATCCCATCTCAAACCAAGAACTTCGCTGCGACGCAAGCCGTAGAATGAGGCCGCAATAACACCAAACTCAGCGGGGTCTCCCTCAAAAATCTTAAACAGCTTTTCAATTTGTGTCGCATTGTAGAAGTGCCCAACATATTTATCTATCGTGGGCAGTTCCACTTTATCTGCTGGATTTGATGGAATCAGGTCTGTCTTATATGCGTAAGAAAGAGCCTTGTGGATATTCGCATGTCGATGCTTCACAGTATTTGCAGAAACCTTGTTGACATTCATTTCATAGGAATAGTAGTCCTGAATGTGTTTTGCAGTAACTGCATCCAAACGTAGGTTGGGGTGATGCTCTTTGAAATAAGGAATAACTCTGGACTTGACAGTCTTTTCATAACCAGTATAGGTTGTAGACTTAACTTTGAGTTTGATAACGCTAAGCCAGTCAAGCAGGAAATCGGTGAAGTATGGGGTGGTGCTCATCAGGCACGGATTGATGTCGTGTGCCGGATTATCAGATCTCCAGCCTATGGTCACAGCGTAGTCCAGCGCCGTGCAGATCGTGCGGTTGATTGACAGCAAGGCTTTGTTGCCGGTGCCGTTCTGTAAGCGTTCGGTTTCGAAGTATGCAATCAGCTCCTGATCGGTGATTTCCGTGACCTTTGCATTGTGTGCAGAAAAGTAGGGCGAGATATTCGATTTTACATAGTAGGCAAAACTGGAATACTCCTCTGCGGGAATATCCGTAACCTTATCATTGAGCCATTTCCCGAGGAAATCGGTGAATAGCATTCCTTTGTTGACGGCGAGATTGTCCGGGTTAAACTCGGAACGGGCTTTCATGAGCATTTTCTCTGCCCGCTTCTTGTTTCCCTTAACGGTGAGTCCTGTACTGATGGACTTGCTGCGCCGCTTTCCAGAGGCATCTTTCCATGTCAGAATCATCTGGAAATAACCGTTCTGCTCTCTTAGGTGACCTGTAACCATATGCGTTCCTCCTGTTCATTAGCATTGTGGTCTTTTGCGTGGCTATATGGTATCATCAGCAGTAAATTCCGGCAAGTTTGTCAACCCCTGCACTCACTTTCCATGAAGGCGAATACATTCACCTTCGGGATACGATACGCCCTGCCAACCTTGAAGTGCTTTATCTGGTTGGTCACCAAGAGACGATATACTGTACGCTCACTGACACCGAGCATTTCACATAATTGCAGGGTGGAAACGACATCGGGGTAGTTTTGAAAGAGCTGAGTATATGTAGTTGCGATTTCTTCCATTGGGAAAACCTCCTTAAAAAATCTATGTATAAAGCTGGGCAGGTAGCGTCTGCCCAGCTGGTTTATCATAATTCAAGACTGCATTTCAGTGCGGTGTTGACCTGTTTCATTTGGGAATCGGAGAGCGAGCCGATATAGCCCAGTAAGCGAGATTTGTCAAGTGTGTGAATCTGTTCCAGCAGGACGAGGGATGGGATTCTGGCGTACATACCGGGGATGTGGTCTAAGAACACATGGGTGGGCAGCTTCGCTTTGGTGACCGTCCTGCTCGTCAAGGATGACACAATAAGCGTTTTGGAATGCTTATTGCCAATATCGTTCTGAACCACCAGAACAGGGCGAATACCGCCCTGTTCGCAGCCCAGATGCGGTTCGAGATTTGCGTAATAAATATCACCACGGTGATACTTCTGAGACGTGGTATCCATTGTGCTTCCTTTCTATCGTTCCGCAGCGTGGGAACGCCGTTGGTTTTTGATCGGCTGGCCGAGGGCATCGTAATTCTTGGGGTTTGCAGCAGGGGTTTCCCAACCAAACATAGAACCAGCTACCATTGCAGCTTCCTGCGCTTTGGTTACACCATTGGCAGCATTCAGAGCAGTTGCACCTTCTTTTGGGGAAGTGTTCTGCGGGAATACATCTGTGGGCGAGTAACCTTTCTCACCTTTAGTGATGACAATCAGCTCCCCGGTGGTTCCCAGCGTACTGAAACAGCTCTCCGGGAGCGACTGCCGCAGAGGAATGATGCCGTGACAGCCTTGGTTTTGATACTGTTCTGCAAACTCACAGATGTGGTAAAGGTTCTTTCCCCGATCGCTGGTTGCCTCAAAATGGTAGTCGTCAATGTAGCGGCAAATCAAATGCCGGGGCTCTCCGCTGTTTGTGAAGTACCGAATTTTGTCGCCATCTTCTATCCGAAACAGCTCTTTGTAGTTCGGATCAATAAAACGAATTCCCTTCTCCGCATTATTCAGGTGCCGGTCAAACCAGTCCTTGCGATAACAGTAGCAATACAGATTGTAATTGCCTTTTTGAGGATTGAGGCGAAGAATGTAAGCATGTTTCTGTGTATCAGCCCTGAGAGTCAGCTCCCTGCCATAGAAACCTGGTCTCTTACTGTCCGGGTGTTGATAGCAGTACGATGTGAGCACTGCTCTGTCTCTAAGGATTGCCTCGTGTTGGGTCTGTGAAGCATCGGCAGCTTCCAAACCACGCAGCGTGTTTATCAGATGATCGAATTCATCCTTAAACGCCTGATCCTTCAGGTTTGCATTGTGGTCGGCCCAGGAGGAATAAAAGCTGTTTCCGTCCGAACCGAAGTCAGCACGGAGATGACCGATGCAGCCGGTTTGACCTTCTATCTGGCTGCTTTGGCTGTAGGAATACATCTGCTCTGCCGGGGTTGCAATTCTGATTGAGAAATCCATTATCGTGCTGCCTCCTTTGATTTGTCTTTCTTTTGCTGGGATTGAAGTGCCTCACGGAGCTTTTCCTGTGCCCACTGGGGTACTGCATCATTTTCAAGGGTGGCCAGAATGTCGCTGCGTTCAAAACGGCTGTGCTTCCCGGAAAATAGGTTGGTGCAGAAGCAGGCAGAGCCTCTGCTGTTCGGGGAAGC
>DVJG01000094.1 GCA_018710805.1 Candidatus Faecousia faecipullorum | reverse complement strand
CTGTGTCACCACATTGGGCTCCATAACGATTCCGTTCATCGTGGGGAGTGGATCAATCGCGAGACTTTCTGCTACTGGCTGACGCCCCAAATGGAGCTGGCCGGAAAAACCATGGGCATTATTGGCTTTGGCCGTATTGGCCGGGCAGTGGGCGCCCTGGCCAAGGCTTTCGGGATGAAGGTTCTCGCCTACAATCGCAGTCAGTGCGAAGAAGGGCGTTCCATTGGCGAATATACAGACCTTAACACACTTCTGAGGATGTCGGATGTGGTCTCTCTCCACTGTCCCCTCTCGCCTCAGACGGAAAAACTGGTAAATACGGATTTTCTGGGCAGGATGAAAAACGGGGCCATTCTTCTGAACACCGCCCGGGGCGCACTGGTAGACGAAGCTGCACTGGCTGAGGCGCTGGGTACCGGGAAGCTCCGGGGCGCGGCGGTAGATGTGGTAGCAAAGGAGCCCATGGAGCCGGACTGTCCTCTGCTTACTGCCCCCAACTGTATCATCACGCCCCATATCGCCTGGGCCCCGGTAGAGAGCCGCCAGCGGCTTCTGGACTGCGTGGTGGAAAACATCCGCTGCTACCTGGCAGGAAATCCGCAGAATGTTGTTAATTTATAAAAAAGCCTCGCAGAGTTTGCCGCCATTGGCGGCAAATAGAGTCCAATCCGTTTTCTGCCGGGGCGTGTACCTGGCAGAAAACACATCTCAGACTGCAAGTGTGGAATTTGTCCCCCACTGGGGGACAAATTATGCACGCAGCAGTCTGCCAAAGTTTGTCGGAAAAGTCCGCAAGGGGTTTTTCGACAGTCTGAGCCTGAACCCTTGGGTTCAGGCTTTTTCTTATCCGATGGGTTTCCATAAATCCATAAAAATATAGGGGAGGCATTCATGCCTCCCTTAATACAAAATACGCCCACGTTTGGAACATCCGATTCAGGGAGGGATAAATCCCTCCCCTACAGAGAAAATACCCCCAGGGGGCTGCGGCAGCTCTGTAATCTGCAAAAGTCCTTTTTTCTTCCGCTTCCGGGCATATTCCAGCAGGTCCCTTGCGTTGCTGGCTGGATGCCAGGCGTAGGCTATCAGAAAGTCCGCGTGGTCCACGGCATAATGATTCGCCCGGACAATAGCCAGCCGCCGGGGAACGCCCTCCATGCCCGGCGGATAAAAGGTGGTATCGAACCCCGCTGGAACAGCAATGGGCCGTTCTGCCGGGTGATAGGGAAGCAGAAGGGTCAAAACGATTTCCGGGTGCTTTTGCTTTGCCCGGATAACTGCCCCGGCTGCAAAAAGGTCAAATCTGCCATAGCTTCCAACAAGAAATTCCGTTACACCATGTTCCGCAATATGGGTTTCGATGGCTTTCTCCAAGGCGGGCAGAATGGCCTCTGTCGTCTCCCGATGCCCAATAAAGAAGCAGCATTTTCCTCTCACCGATACACACCTTCTTAATTGTGTTTGTCGTTAAAATTATACGATATAAATGATTAAAATGCAACGATTTATCGAAGTATAATTTGCGAAGAACAAAAGGAGACGAGGTGTGGACGGTGAAGGATATTCTTGGGACCATTACGAAATACCGGCAGGACCGGGGCTGGACGGAGTACCAGCTTGCGGAGCGTTCGGGGCTGCCTCAGTCCACCATTTCCTCCTGGTACCGCAAAAACATGGTCCCCACGGTGCCGTCTTTGGAAAAAATCTGCGCCGCGTTCGGAATCACCCTGTCCCAGCTCTTTGCGGAGGGGGAGCAGGCGGTATCCCTGACCGAAGCGCAGCGGCAGCTTTTGGCCCGGTGGTCAAGACTGACCGAGGACCAGCAGGCCGCCGTGTTTGCTCTGATTGACCATATGTAAAAACGTCCTCCGGTTTACACCGGAGGACGTTTCAGACTGTCCGAAAACCCTGCGTTTTTTACCCGATAGGTTTACATAAAAATGTTGGGATAAATCCCTCCCATACAGAAGATGCCCCCCGGTTTGCACCGGAGGGCATTTTGTAAAGGCTTAGTACATTCCGCCCTGGGCAGCAGCGGCGGCTGCGGCGTCGGCAGCGGGATCGGGCTTGTCCACCACCAGGCTCTCGGTGGTCAGGACGCAGCCGGCAATGGAGGCGGCGTTTTCCAGGCTGGAACGGGTGACCTTGGTGGGGTCAACGATTCCGGCGGGAATCATGTCCACGTATTCCTCGGTGTAGGCGTTGTAGCCGAAGCCAACCTTGCCGGAGTTGCGGATCTTCTCGTAGACCACGGAGCCGTCCACGCCGGCGTTCTCGGCGATCTGGCGGATGGGGGCCTGGAGGGCAGCGGCGATGATCTTGGCGCCGGTCTTCTCGTCACCGTGCAGAGTGGAAATCAGCTCTTCCACAGCAGCCACGGCGTTGACCTGAGCGGTGCCGCCGCCGGCCACAATGCCTTCCTCAACGGCGGCGCGGGCGGCGTTCAGGGCGTCCTCCACCCGGAGCTTCAGCTCCTTCATGGCAACCTCGGTCTGGGCGCCAACCTTGATGACGGCCACGCCGCCGGAGAGCTTTGCCAGACGCTCCTGAAGCTTTTCACGGTCGTAGTCGGAGGTGGTGGTGGCAATGGCGGAGCGGATCATGTGGGCCCGGGCCTGGATGTCGGCGGGGGCGCCGTCGCCGTCCACAATGGTGGTGGTGTCCTTGGTGACCACGATCTGACGGCAGTGGCCCAGGTCGGTCATCTGGGTGTCGGCCAGATCCATGTTCAGCTGGCTGGAAATCACGGTGCCGCCGGTGAGCACGGCGATGTCCTGGAGCATTTCCTTCCGGCGGTCGCCGAAGCCGGGGGCCTTGACGCAGACGATGTTGAAGCGGCCCTGGAGACGGTTCACCAGCAGGGTGGCCAGAGCGTCGCCTTCCACGTCCTCGGCAATGATCATGAGCTTCCGGCCGGCCTTGACGATGGGCTCCAGAATGGGCAGAATCTCCTGAATGGAGGCGATCTTCTTATCGGTGATGAGGATGTAGGCGTCGTCCAGAACGGCCTCCATCTTGTCGGTGTCGGTGACCATGTAGGGGGAGATGTAGCCCCGGTCGAACTGCATGCCCTCCACGACCTCAAGGCCGGTTTCGGCGGTCTTGCTCTCCTCAATGGTGATGACGCCTTCGGTGCCAACCTTTTCCATGGCCTCGGCAATGAGAGAGCCGATGGCCTCGTCGCCGGAGGACACGGCGCCGACCCGGGCGATGGCGGCGGAGTCGGAAACAGGCACGGAGTGCTCCTTGATGGCATTCACAGCCACAGCCACGGCCTTGTCGATGCCCTTGCGCATGACCATGGGGTTGGCTCCGGCGGACAGGTTCTTCAGGCCCTCCCGGGTGATGGTCTGAGCCAGAACGGTGGCGGTGGTGGTGCCGTCGCCGGCAACGTCGTTGGTCTTGGTGGCCACTTCCCGGATGAGCTGAGCGCCCATGTTCTCAAAGGGGTCTTCCAGCTCCACTTCCTTGGCGATGGTCACGCCGTCGTTGGTAATGAGGGGGGCGCCGTACTTCTTGCCCAGCACCACATTGCGGCCCTTGGGGCCCAGGGTGACTTTCACGGTGTTGGCCAGCTGGTCAATGCCGGACTGCAGCTTCTT
>DVJG01000093.1 GCA_018710805.1 Candidatus Faecousia faecipullorum | reverse complement strand
CCTGCGCACAAGGCGTGCGCGCAGGAGACTGCAAAAAACCTGTCAAAAAGCCCCTTGGGGGTTTTTGACAGTCAAACACGCCTGATTTTAAGAAATCAGGCGTGTTTTTCTTCAATATTGTGCCGCTTCCGCGCTTTTTAACTGTAATTGCAGCTTGTCCGCAATGAGGGCGATGAACTCGGAGTTCGTGGGCTTGCCCTTGGTATTGCTGACGGTATAGCCGAAAAACCGCTGCAGCGTGTCCAAATCTCCCCGGTCCCAGGCCACCTCAATGGCGTGGCGGATGGCACGCTCTACCCGGCTGGGTGTGGTCTGAAAGGTCTTTGCCACCTGGGGGTACAGCACTTTTGTAATGGCGTTGATCACGTCCATGTCGTTGACGGCGATGATAATGGCCTCCCGCAGGTACTGATAGCCCTTGATGTGGGCGGGAACCCCGATCTCATGAATGATCCCTGTCACCATGGATTCAATGGATGCCTTGTCCGGGCGGCGCTGCTGGGGATACCGGAGGCTCTCCCCACCCCGGATTTCTTTGAGCCGCTCCACCAGTGCGTCCATATCACAGGGCTTCAAAATCAGGTATCTGGCACCCAGATTTGCCGCCGCGGCGGAGACATACTCCGTCACAAAGGCCGACACCGCTACGGTGACGGGCTTGCACTCCATGGCGGACACCGCTTTCAGCACAGCCAGGCCGTCCTTCTTGGAAAGCATCAGATCCAGCACCAGAATGTCGGGCTTTTTCTCCCCGATGAGCCGGATGGCCTGCTCCCCATCGCCTGCCGTTCCAACCACCTGAAAGCCGTCCGTGCGCTGCAGGGCCGATGTCAATCCGGCGCAGAATTCTTCCGCACCGTCGGCAATGAATACGTTCGTTGCGTGTTCCATAAATTCCTCTCCTGTCATGTAAAAAATTCTCCCCAAAACACGGGGTATCCCGTGTGCGACAACATAAGGATAGCATGAAGTGTAGATTTTTGCAAGGAAAATTGGAAATAATCGCTCGTCAAATGAGCCCTGTTTTCGACACAAAATATGACTTTGTTATATTTTTTTCAAAAAATCGACAGATTCCGTCCAAAAAGCGCGCCCGGTTGACGGATGGGGCAAGCTATAGTAAAATAGATCCTACGATTTTTATGAAAAAACCAAGGAGGAAAATGAATATGAATCCACGCATTGCGCTTCTTCGCTCCTTTCTGGACGGTTCCGTCAGCGTCTACCACGCCCAGGCACAGGTGGTGGATGCCCTGGAAAAAGCAGGCTACACCCGGCTGCGGGAGCAGGACGCCTGGACCCTTGTCCCCGGCGGCGCCTACTATGTGGCCCGAGGCGGCACGGCGGTTATGGCCTTCCGCATTCCGGAAACAGAACCCCAGGGCTTTGCCATGGGCGCCGCCCACTCGGACCGTCCCTGCTTTAAGGTCAAGGAAAATCTGGAGCTGACGGGCCCCTATACCCGCATTGCCGTAGAGGGCTACGGCGGCATGATTATGAACACCTGGCTGGACCGTCCCCTGTCCGTGGCCGGGCGGGTGATTGTGGAGACGGAGCACGGCGTGGAAAATCGCCTGGTCCACATTGACCGGGACCTGCTCCTCATTCCCAATGTGGCCATCCACATGAACCGTCAGTGCAACGACGGCTACAGCTGGAATCCCGCCGTGGACCTGCTCCCCCTGGCGGGAGGCAAGGACGCCGCCGGAAAGTTCAAGGCCCTGCTGGAAGAGGCCGCAGGGGGGAAAATCCTGGGCCATGACCTGTATCTCTACGTCCGGCAGAAGAGCACTGTCTGGGGCCTGGAGGAGGAATACCTGTCCTCCGCTGCCCTGGACGACCTGGAATGCGTCTGGGCTGCGCTTCAGGGCTTCCTGACGGCGAAAACCGGGGGAAGCATTCCGGTGCTCTGCGTCTTTGACAGCGAGGAGGTGGGCTCCTGCTCCGCCCAGGGCGCCGCTTCCCAGTTCCTGGAAGGAACCCTGGGGCGTATCTGCAAGGCTCTGGACCTGGAGCCCGGGCGGATGTACAGCCAGTCCTTTATGGTATCCGCGGACAACGGCCATGCCCTGCATCCCAACCACCCGGAGCTTTCTGACGCAGCCACGGCTCCCAGCCTGGGCGGCGGCGTGGTGATCAAGTACAACGCCCAGCTGAGCTACTCCACCGACGGATTCAGCGCCGGGATTTTCCGCCGCATCTGCGAAAAGGCGGGGGTTCCCGTCCAGTGCTTCTACAACCGGGCGGACCTGCGGGGCGGCTCTACCCTGGGCCACATTTCCCTCGCCCACGTCAGCGTCCCCACCGTGGACATCGGCCTTGCCCAGCTTGCCATGCACGCGAGCTTTGAAACGGGGTCCTGCCGGGATGCCGAGTACCTTGCCGACGCCATGGAGGCCTACTTCTCTACCACTTTCCTTGCCACGGATAAGGGCTTCGACCTGAAATGAGGCTTTTCACCGGAGGCACTGACAAAGTAACCAAAAACCCATTATAAAAACTGTAAGACCTCACCATTGCGAGGGGCTTCCAAAAATGGTATTATAACTCTATCCAGGTGGGTCCTGCCTACTCCACAAAATAGGCCCGACACCACTAGAATTAAAGGAGGATAAACCCGTTTGGCTCACGGTGCGGCAGTGTGGAGACCTGTCGTAATGCTTCCGGAATTTTGCTTTCCGGAATGCGAGAATGCGCGCGAAAGGATCGGCGCATTCGGAGCTACAGAAACATGGCAACTCTGACCCTGAAGAACATCAAGAAGATCTACCCCTTCAACGGCGACGACGCCAAGAAATCCAAGAAAAAGAAGAAGGGCGACGAGCCCGAGAAGAAGTCCAATCTGCAGATTACGGACCAGGGTGTTGTGGCTGTTCAGCAGTTCAGCCTGGACATTGCAGATAAGGAATTCATCGTTCTGGTCGGACCTTCCGGCTGTGGTAAGTCCACCACCCTGCGTATGATTGCCGGCCTGGAAGAGATTTCCGAAGGTGAGCTGTACATCGGCGACCGTCTGGTCAACGACGTGGCCCCCAAGGACCGCGATATCGCCATGGTCTTCCAGAACTATGCTCTGTATCCCCACATGACCGTCTATGAGAACATGGCCTTCGCTCTGAAGCTGCGCCATACTCCCAAGGACGAAATTGACAAAAAGGTCAAGGAAGCTGCTGAGATCCTGGACATCACCCAGTACCTGGGCCGTAAGCCCAAGGCTCTGTCCGGCGGTCAGCGTCAGCGTGTGGCCATCGGCCGTGCCATTGTCCGTGCACCTCAGGTCATGCTGATGGACGAACCCCTCAGTAACCTGGACGCCAAGCTCCGTAACCAGATGCGTGCTGAGATCATCAAGCTCCGTGAGCGTATCAACACCACCTTCATCTACGTTACCCACGACCAGACCGAGGCTATGACCCTGGGCGATCGTATCGTCATCATGAAGGACGGCTTCATCCAGCAGATCGGCACGCCTCAGGACGTGTTCAACCATCCCTATAACCTGTTCGTGGCTACCTTCATCGGCACGCCTCAGATGAATATGTTCGACAACGCCAAGCTGGTGAAGGTCGATGGCAAGTACGCCGTGAAGCTGGACAACCTCACCGTCACCCTGTCCGATGAGAAGCAGGCCAAGCTCGCCGCCAACAACGTCGCTGAGCAGGATGTGGTTCTGGGCGTCCGTCCCGAGCACATTGAGCTGGGCGAAGGCATCAGCGGCAAGGTTGACGTGTCCGAAATGATGGGCTCCTCCGTCCACCTGCACGTTTCCTCCATGGGCCGCGACGTGGTCATGGTCGTTTCCACCATGAACATGACCGGCGCCGAAGTGGCCGCTCTGTCCAACGGCTCCCCCGTGAGCTTCAATTTCCCCGGCCATGTCTGCCACCTCTTCAGCAAGGAGACCGGCGTCAACCTGGAAGCTTAACCTTTCAAACTTTCCATGCCCCGTCCTCCGGACGGGGCATTTTTCTGTTCCCCAGGCCGGAAACTGGGAAAGAACCGGAATTTTAGGATTTTCTCTTACTTTTTTAATGGCTAAAAAGAATTAACCGTGGATTATTTCCCATTTCTTCTCTTGTTCAAACAGGGAATATCGCACGAAATTTTCGAGGGCATCCTGAACAATTTGCCAAAATTCTGGAAATCATGGATTTGCCTCCCTTTTTTGCTTGACAAAATTGTAAATTGGGTATAATTTATACTCGCTACCCAAAATTATGGAAAAATTCCAACAGCGCACACCGGAAGGCAATGCCTCCCGGCGATTGTCTGTTTTTCCGTGTAAGCAAAAAGCTGTTTAATTTTATTATTTAGAATGGAGAGCTCACATGAATCTGAACTGTCACAACATCCTCAGATGGACTGAGGCCCAGTTGAAGTACACCTATGACGTGTCCCTGGAAGATGCAACGCCTCAGGAACTCCACGAGGCCCTGGGCCAGGCTGTGATGATGGCCATTTCTGACAACTGGAGCAAGGCCAAGAAGACCCGCCTCCACCAGCGCAAGGCCTACTACATTTCTGCCGAGTACCTCATTGGCCGTCTGGTCTATTCCAACCTTTTCAACCTGGGCATTCTGGATGAGATGAAGGCCCTCTTTGCCCAGCGGGGCGTGGACCTGGCCGTTCTGGAGGACATCGAGGACGACGCACTGGGCAACGGCGGCCTGGGCCGTCTTGCCGCCTGCTTCCTGGACTCCGCCGTCACCACCAACATCCCCCTGTCCGGCTACGGCCTGCGCTATAAGTTCGGCCTCTTCAAGCAGAGCTTTGATGCCAACGGCAGCCAGGTGGAAAAGGCCGACGACTGGACCAAGTTCGGCGATCCCTGGTCCTACCGCCGCTATAACCACACCGTGAAGATCCGCTTCCCCGAGCACACGGTGCTGGCGGTTCCCTACGATGTGCCCATTATCGGCTACGGCACCAATAACATCGGCACCCTGCGCCTGTGGCAGTGCGAGGCCGAAAACGAGCTGGACTTCGGCGCTTTCAACGACCAGGACTACCTGCGTGCCCTGGACGCCAAGAACAAGGCCGAGGACATCACCCGTGTTCTCTATCCCAACGACTCCACCTGGGAAGGCAAGCGTCTGCGTATCAAGCAGCAGTACGTCCTCTCCTCCGCCTCTCTCCAGGATATGATCCGCACCTACAAGAGCGCCTACGGCAATGACCTGAGACACTTTGCCGACCACTACGCTGTCCAGCTTAACGACACCCACCCCGCCATGTCCATCCCCGAGCTCATGCGGCTGCTGATGGAGGAGGGCATGAGCTTTGACGATGCCTTCGCCATTGCCCAGAAGACCTTCTCCTACACCAACCACACGGTTATGGGCGAGGCCCTGGAAAAGTGGCCCCTGGACCTCATGCGCAGCGTGGTCCCCGAAATCGTGGACATCATCTGCCGCATTGACCAGAAGCTCAAGTGTGAGCATCCGAACCTCTTCATCGTCAAGGACAACACCGCCCATATGGCGAACCTGTCTGTCTACGTGGGCTCCTACGTCAACGGTGTGGCGGAGATCCACTCCCAGATTCTCAAGGACGACTGCTTCAAGGATTGGTACCAGGTGTACCCCGAGCGGTTCCAGAACAAGACCAACGGCATCACTCCCCGCCGCTGGCTGGGCCTGTGCAACCCCGAACTCACTGAGCTCATCAGCGAGAAGGTGGGCGGCGACTTCCTCCGGGACCTGGACCGCATCGGCGAGCTGAAGCCCCTCATCGACGACGAGATGGTAAAGAAATTCAACGCCATTAAGCGCCTGAAAAAGGAGCAGCTCTGCGCCGTTGTGAAGAAGCACGAAGGCGTGGAACTGAACCCCGACTTCATCTTCGACGTCCAGGTCAAGCGCCTTCACGAGTATAAGCGCCAGCTCCTGAACATCCTGTCCGTGGTGGATATTTACTTCCGGCTGAAGGAAGGCCGCCTGCCGGACTTCCGGCCTACGGTTTACCTCTTCGGCGCCAAGTCCGCCCCCGGCTACGCCCGGGCCAAGGCGATTATCCGCTACATCAACCGGGTGGCGAAACTCATCAACAACGACCCCGCCGTGGCAGATAAGCTGAAGGTGGTCTTTGTTCAGAACTATAACTGCTCCTACGCCGAGCACATTATCCCCGCCGCCGATATCTCCGAGCAGATCTCTCCCGCCGGCACCGAGGCTTCCGGCACCGGCAACATGAAGCTCATGCTCAACGGCGCGGTGACCCTGGGTACCCTGGACGGCGCCAACGTTGAGATTGCCCAGGAGGCAGGCATGGACAACGAGTATATCTTCGGCCACACCGTGGAGGAGATCAACGCCGCCCGCCCCAACTACTACGCCCGGGGCATCTACGACTACAATGCCGACCTGCGCCGTGCCATCAACACCCTGGTTGACGGCACCGTGCCCACCGACGGCGACCAGCAGGAGCTGTTCCACGCCCTTCTGGACGGCACCAACTGGCACAAGGCGGACCACTACTTCCTGCTTCTGGACTATGAATCCTATCTGGAAGCCAAGCTCCGGGCCAACCGGGACTACGGCGACCGCATGGCCTTCGGCCGGAAGTGCCTCATGAACGTGGCCTCCGCTGCCAAATTCTCCTCCGACCGTACCATTCGTCAGTACGCAGAGGAAATCTGGCACATCAAGCCCATCGAATACTAAGCCTATGCAAAAAAACTGCCCGGTACGAAGGTTCGTACCGGGCAATTTTCATACTGTCAAAAATCCCCAGGGAGGCTTTCAGACAGGCAAAAGGGAGGGGCTCGCCCCTCCCTTAAAAATTTCATTACTGCTTTTCCTTCACCAGGAAGATGGCCCCCAGGGAGCTCAGCAGGAGCAGGTAGGGGTAGAAGAGTCTGCCCATGATTTGGAAGGCGGACAGGGCATAGCCCAGCTCAGCGGCGGCGGAGATGGCCACCAGCATCTGAGCGCCGTAGGGGATGATGCCCTGGAAGATGCAGGAGAAGGTGTCCAGCAGACAGGCAGCCCGCTTACTGGGAATGCCATATTCTTCGCTCATTTCTTTAGCAATGGGGTTTGCCATGACAATGGCAACGGTGTTGTTGGCGGTGGCAATGTCCATGGCGCCTACCAGCAGGCCCATGCCAAGCTGGCAGCCCTTTTTGCCCTTGAAGAACCGCCGGATGAAGCCCAGCAGTGCCGCAAAGCCGCCGTAGTCCCGAATCAGGGCACACATAGCCGCCACCAGCACAGCAACCATGCTGGTTTCAAACATTCCCGCGGCACCGCTGCCCATATTCGCCAGCAGGTCCGCTGCCGCAGTCTGGCCCGTGGCCAGCATAATGAAGGAGCCCGAGAGAATGCCCACCAGAAGCACCACAAAGACGTTGATGCCCGCTGCGCCGCCCAGCAGCACCAGAAGATAGGGCACGATGAGAATCAGGTCATAGCCGCGGGTCAGAGGAGGCGCCTGATGGCCCAGGGTCAGCACCAGAATCAGCACCAGGGTGCCCAGGGCCGCAGGCAGGGCGATGAAGAAGTTGCCCCGGAACTTATCCTTCATGGCGCAGCCCTGACCGTTGCAGGCGGCGATGGTGGTGTCGGAAATGAAGGAAAGGTTGTCGCCGAACATGGCGCCGCCTACGATGGTGCCCACACAGAGGGCAAGATCGAAGTCCGCCGCAGCGGCAACCTCCACGGCAATGGGGGTGAGCAGCGTAATGGTGCCCACGCTGGTGCCCATGGCGGTGGAGACGAAGCAGGCAACCACAAAGAGCACTGCCACGGCAAACTGGGGCGGAATCAGACCCAGCATGAAGTAGGCCACGCTCTGAGCAGAGCTTCTGCCCACCACGCCTACAAAGGTTCCTGCCGCCAGGAAAATAAGCAGCATGGTGATGATGTTCTTGTCCCCCACGCCGGAGGCCATAACCGAGAGCTTTTCGTCAAAGCTCAGGCCCCGGTTCTGGAGGCAGGCAACCAAAATGGCCACCAGAAACGCAATGACGATGGGGATGTTGTAAAAGCCCATGGGAATTTTCAGAACGTACTCAAAGGTCAGACCCAGACCTAAGTACAGCACCAGAAAGACGCCGATGGGGAGCAGTGCAATGGGATTTTCTTTTTTGATCTCTTTCATTTCTCTTTCCTCCGAGTACAATGGTATACCATAGAAATACAAGCCAACTTTACCACAGGCCGGAACCAAAGTCAAGCAGACAAAGCCGGCCCTTGCACTTTTGCGTTCCTTGCACTATACTATAAGAAAGCAGACCTTTGGAGGGAAAAGAAATGAAAGAAAACGGCAAAACCTATCTTTTTGAAACCATGCCCATTCCAAGGGCCATTATGGAGCTGGCCCTGCCCATGGTGGTCACGTCCCTCGTCATGGTCATCTACAACCTGGCGGATACCTTCTTCGTGGGTATGCTCAATGACCCGGTGCAGAATGCCGCCGTCACCCTGGTCTACCCCGTGATGCTGGCCTTCAACGCCGTCAATAACCTCTTTGGCGTGGGTACCTCCAGCATGATGAGCCGCTGCCTGGGCCGGGGGGACCATGAAATGGTCCGCGCCTCCTCCGCCTTCGGCTTTTACGGCTCCGTATTCAGCGGACTGCTCTTTACGGTGCTGTCCATCGCCTTCCGGACGCCGCTGATGAACCTGCTGGGCGCCGACGAAATCACCTGGGAGGCCACCGCCGGATACCTTTTCTGGACCGTAAACTGCGGCGCCATGCCTGCCATTTTGAACGTGGTCCAGGGCATGATGGTCAGAAGCGAGGGCTCCTCGGTCCACGCCAGCATCGGCACCATGAGCGGATGCCTCCTGAATATCGTCCTGGACCCTGTTTTTATTCTGCCCTGGGGCTTCGGCATGGGCGCCGCCGGTGCGGGCCTTGCCACCTTCATCAGCAATTGCGTGGCCTGCCTGTACTTTCTGGTGCTGGCCCGGGTCAAACGGGGAAGCACCTTCGTGTGTCTGGACATCCGGAAGCTGAGACACCTTGACCGGGATGTGGTTCCGGGAATCCTGGGCGTGGGCGTGCCCGCCGCCATTCAGAACCTTTTGAACGTCACAGGCATTACCATCCTCAATAACTTCACCGCGGTTTACGGCGCCGCCGCCGTAGCCGCCATGGGCGTTGCACAGAAGATCAATATGCTGCCCCTGCAAATCTCCCTGGGCTTCTCCCAGGGCATCATGCCGCTGGTGAGCTACAACTACGCCAGCGGCAACCACAGCCGTATGAAAAAGGGCTTCTACTTTTCCTACGCCGTGATTATGCCCGTGATGCTGGCGGTGACGTTAGGCTACTGGCTCGGAGCGCCGTGGCTTGTTGAGATGTTCATGAAGAACCCGGAAATCGTGGAAAGCGGCGCGGCCTTCCTCCGGGGACTGTGCCTTGCTCAGGTGTTCCTGTGCACGGATTTCATGGTGGTTGGCGTCTTTGCAAGCCTGGGCATGGGAAAATACTCCCTGCTCTTCGCCATTTTGCGGAAGGTGGCTCTGGAAATCCCCCTGCTCTTCATCCTGAACGCCCTGTTCCCCCTCTACGGCCTGGCTTATGCCCAGTTTGTGGCAGAATTTCTTCTGGCCATTCTGGCCCTCATTATGCTCCGGCGCATTTTCCGGAGAGAGGCGGAAAAACGGGAGGCTGTCAAAGCATAAAATCGGCGCAAAAATACCACAGGCGGTTATCGCCTGCGGTATTCATCTCGTCAAAAAAGTCTCGCAGAGTTTGCCGCCTGGGGCGGCAAATAAAATGAAAACCGTTTTCTGCCGGGGCGTGTACCTGGCAGAAAACACTTCTCAGGCTCCAAGTGTGGAATTTGCCCCCCCAATGGGGGACAAATTATGCGCGCAGGAGACTGCAAAACACTTGTCAAAAAGCCTCAAAGAGGATTTTTGACAGTTTAAATACCGCAGGCGGTTACCGCCTGCGGTATTTTTATAGACTTTTATGCCAGAATGGGCTTCAGAGCCTGGGCCAGCTTCTCCTTCTGGGCCTCGGCCTCCTGAAGGTCCTTGCCCAGAGTGGTGAAGTAGGTCTTGATCTTGGGCTCGGTGCCGGAGGGACGGACCACCACGGTGGCACCGCCTTCCAGGGCGTAAATCAGCACATTGGCGGCGGGGAGGCCGGTCTTCTCGGGCTGCAGGTAGTCCGTGACCGTTTCCACCTTGTAGCCGCCGATCTCCGCAGGCGGGTTCTTCCGCAGAGAGTCCATGATTCCCGCCATTTTGTCCATACCGGACAGGCCCGGGAACTCGAAGGAGTCCACCTTGTTCAGGTAACGGCCGAACTTCTGATAGATGCGCTCCAGGCGCTCCTTGATGGAGGAGCCGATGGAACGGTAGTAGGCGGCCATTTCACAGATGAGCATGGAGCCGATAATGGCGTCCTTGTCCCGGACGTAGGGACCGGCCAGATAGCCGTAGCTCTCTTCAAAGCCGAAGATAAAGCGATCCACTTCCCCGGCGGCCTCGAGATTGGCAATCTGGTCGCCAATCCACTTAAAGCCCGTGAGGACGCTCCGCATTTCCACGCCGTAGCTCTTTGCCACGGCGTCGGCCAGAGGTGTGGAGACAATGGACTTGACGGCCACGGGATTTTGGGGCATGGTGCCCTTTTCAATGCGGCCCTCGCAGATGTAATCCAGAAGCAGGACGCCTACCTCGTTGCCGGAAACCAGCTCGTAGCTTCCGTCGGGGCAGCGGATGGCGATGCCCACCCGGTCAGCATCGGGGTCCGTGGCCAGCATCAGGTCTGCGCCGGACTTCTTCGCCAGCTCCAGACCCAGCCGCAGGGCCTCAAAAATCTCCGGGTTGGGGTAGGGACAGGTGGGGAAGTTGCCGTCGGGGTACTGCTGTTCGGGGACGATGGTGATGTCGTCAATGCCGATGTCCCGAAGCACCCGGGTCACGGGCACCAGGCCGGAGCCGTTCAGCGGGGAGTAAACCAGTTTTAGACCCGCAGTCTTGCACAGGCCGGGCCGGACGGACCGGGCCTTGATGGCGTCGTAGAGGGCTTCCTTGCAGTCGTCGCCTACATACTGAATCAGACCCTGGGCCACGCCCTCCTCGAAGGACATCATTTTTGCGCCTTCCAGAATGTCGGTTTTCTGAATTTCGTCGTAGACCACGGCGGCGGCATCGTCGGTCATCTGGCAGCCGTCAGGGCCATAGGCCTTATAGCCGTTGTATTTGGCGGGGTTGTGGGAGGCCGTCACCATAATGCCTGCGTTGGCCCCGTAGTATCGGGTGGCGAAAGACAGGGCAGGCACGGGCATGAGGGCGTCATAGATGCGGACGCGGATGCCGTTGGCTGCCAGGACACAGGCGGCATTTTTGGCGAAGACGTCGGAGTTGATGCGGCTGTCGTAGGAAATTGCCACCAGCTGGTTTCCGCCCTGGGTCTTGACCCAGTTGCAGAGGCCCTGGGTGGCCTGACGGACGACGTAGATGTTCATCCGGTTGGAGCCAGCGCCCAGCATGCCCCGGAGGCCGGCGGTGCCGAACTTCAGGGAAACCGCAAAGCGGTCCTTCACCTGCTCGTCCTGGCCTGCAATGGCCTCAAGCTCCGCTTTCAGGGCCGCATCTTCCAGGGGGAAGTTCAGCCAGCGCTGATAATCGTCTGTGTACATGGGAATCACCTGTCCTTATAAAATTTAATGGAATGGGTACAATTTAACTAAATATAATATACGCAATTTTCATTCGATTGTCAATATTGTATCAGGACCGGGAAACGGAAAAAATGCCGGCGTATTCGCCGGCATTTTTTCGTTTATTTAAAAAGCCTCGCAGAGTTTGCCGCCTATGGCGGCAAAGAAAGTCATAAAATTTTCCGCCGGGGCGTGAACCTGGCGGAAAATACCTCTCAGACTGCAAGTGTGGAATTTGTCCCCCTGCCGGGGGACAAATTATGCGCGCAGCAGGCTGCCAATGTTTGTCGGAAAAGCCCACAGGGGTTTTCCGACAGCCTCAAAATGCCAGCCTGTCTGCTTGCATTTTTCTTTAGTGGCAGGTGTGACCGCCGCAGCCATGGCTGCCACAGCCGTGGTCGCCGCAGGAATGGCCTTCCCCGTGGTCGCCGCAGGTATGGCCTTCCCCGTGGTCGTGGTGGGTGCACTTGGCCTCGGGGTCGAAATCCAGCACACCTTCGGCGAAGGCCTGGGCCGCCTCGTCGGCGTCGCCGCTGACACCGCCGTAGACGGCAATGCCATACTCAGAAAGGGCCATGCGGGCGCCGCTGCCGATGCCGCCGCAGATGAGGGCCTGGACGCCGTCCTGCCCCAGCACTGCCGCCAGAGCTCCGTGGCCTGCGCCGCCGGAGGGAAGAAGCTGGGAGTCCACCACAGCGCCGTCTTCAATGGTGTAGATCATAAAGGCGGCGGTGTGGCCGAAGTGCTGGAAGATGGCTCCGTCCTCATAGGGAATGGCAATTTTCATGGAAAACACGCTCCTTTGCTGTTCTGAGACGATGATACCACCGTTCAGACACGCTGTCAATGACCCTAGGCCGCAGCCTGCAGCATATTTCCGATATAGATACCGTAGCCCACGGCGGCGTCTCCCACCAGAACGTGGGTTACGGCGCCTACGAATTTGCCGTCCTGCAAAATGGGACTGCCGGACATACCCTGGACAATGCCTCCCGTGACGGCCAGCAGCTCCGGGTCAGTGACTTTCAGAAGAAAATTCCGCCCATCCTCCCGGGCCTCCGGATAGACCTTTACAATCTCCACAGAATATTCCTTGGGCGTGGTTCCGGAGACGGTGGAGCGAATGGAGGCGGGACCTGCGTGAATGTCTTCATAGTCCGCCAAGGGAAGCATTTCCCCCTGGCAGAAGGTGCTGGCGGTTCCGAATACACCCTGGGCGGTGTTTTTCCGGAGCACGCCGAAGGTATGCTCTCCATCGGCGACTCCCCGGAGCTGCCCCGGCTGGCCGGATACCCCGCGCTTCACATCCTCCACCTGGGCGTTGTAGGCAAAGCCCTCCTTCATGGAAAGAAGCGTTCCTCTGGCGCTGCTGACCCCATGGCCCAGAGCGCCGAAGGTTCCCGTGCCCGGGTCAAAAAACGTCACCGTTCCGATGCCGGCGATGCCCTGGCGCAGATAGACCCCCAGCTTGGCGCGCCCCTGGGACCGCTGGGGTGACAAGGTCACGGTAACGGGCTTGCCGCTTCGGCGCAGTTCCAGACATACCGCTTCTCCGCAGCGGTCCAGGGCGCTGCGGACCTCCTCGGCGGAGGTCACGGTCTCCCCGTCCACCTTTTCTATGACGTCCCCGATTTTGAGCCCCGCGTCCCGGGCCTTCCCGCCCAGGGCGTCGTCGTAGGCCGCCACGGTGACGGTGCCGTCCTTGAGCTGTAGACCGATGATTTTCCCCACAGGCATCAGGCCCTCCGCAGCCTTTACAGGAAGGGGCAGCAGGGTCGCCAGGACAAAGGCAAGTATTATGGAAGCAAATTTTTGTTTCATTTTCAGCCCTCCTCTTTTCTGCCCTCTTAATATGACCGCCCAGACAGGTTTGTAACCGCTGAAAAAGTCGAAAAATGAGGAATGGGTTGGGAATTGGGGGAAATTTTTCTTGCGAAACCCTTGCCTTTCCTTTAAAATAAGAGAAAAAAGGAGGAGCCTTTATGGTGGATTACAATATGCTTTCATCTCAGGTGCGGGCGCTTACGGCAGACGTACCTTATTTGATTGCGAATTTAAGCAATCTCTCCGCCCTGCTCTGGCAGACACTGCCGGACCTGAACTGGGTGGGATTTTACCGGAAGGAAGGGGAAAAGCTGGTGCTCTATCCCTTCCAGGGAAAGCCTGCCTGTATTGAAATTCCTGTGGGAAAAGGGGTCTGCGGCACCGCCGTTCTGGAAAACAAAACCCGGCGGGTCCCCGATGTCCACGCATTTCCGGGCCATATCGCCTGCGATTCGGCTTCCAATTCGGAACTCGTCATACCTCTACGCAAGGATGGAACCCTCTGGGGCGTGCTGGATATGGACAGCCCCACGCCGGGGCGTTTTACCGAGGCGGATCAGGCAGGACTGGAAGCCGTGGCCGCCGCCATTGAGGAAATTTTGTAAGGGAATAACCCCGGCGTTTCCGGAAAAAATACCCATGAAACGCCGGGATTTCGCAATGCCAAATTACCTATTGACAAAGTAGGTAAATCGTGCTATTCTTCCTATGGAATTACTAGGTAAATGGAGGTTTTCCAAAGTGCAAGTTTATGCTGACAACGCGGCAACCACCGCCATGAGCCAGACGGCCATTGACGCCATGGTGCCCTACTTTCATACAATTTACGGCAACCCCTCTTCTCTCCACTCCGTAGGCCAGGAGGCCAAGGAAGCTCTGGACGCCGCCCGGGAGACCGTGGCCAAGTGCCTGGGCTGTGAGCCCCGGGAAATTTACTTCACCTCCGGCGGCAGCGAGGCCGATAATCAGGCCATTGTCTCCGCAGCCCGCTGGGGCGAGCGCAAGGGCAAAAAGCACATCATTTCCACGGCCTTTGAGCACCACGCCGTTCTGCACACCCTGAAAAAGCTGGAAAAAGAGGGCTTTGAGGTCACCTACCTGGACGTCCGGGAAGGACACAACATCCGCGCCCAGCAGGTCAAGGACGCCATCCGTCCCGACACCTGCCTGGTCACCACCATGTATGCCAACAACGAAATCGGCTCCATTCTGCCCATTGCGGAAATCGGCGCCATCTGCAAAGAGGCTGGGGTTCCCTTCCACACCGACGCCGTCCAGGCCGTGGGCCATCTGCACATCAACGTCAAGGACGAGAACATCGATATGCTGAGCCTCTCCGGCCACAAGTTCCACGGCCCCAAGGGCGTCGGCGCACTGTATGTCCGCAAGGGCTTCCCTCTGACCAACATCATCGAAGGCGGCGCCCAGGAGCGGGGCAAGCGGGCCGGCACCGAGAACATCCCCGGCATCTGCGGCATGGCTGCGGCTCTGAAGGAATCCTGTGAACACATGGACGAGAATATGCCGAAGGTCGCCGCCATGCGGGACAAGCTCATTGCGGGCCTCAGCAAAATCCCTCACAGCGCCCTGAACGGCGACCGGGTGAACCGGCTGCCCGGCAACGTGAGCTTCTGCTTCGAGGGCATTGAAGGCGAGAGCCTGCTGCTTCTGCTGGACATGAACGGCGTGGCCGCCTCCTCCGGCTCCGCCTGCACCTCCGGTTCCCTGGACCCCAGCCATGTGCTGCTGGCCATCGGCCGGGTACACGACGTGGCCCACGGCTCCCTGCGGCTGTCCCTGAGCGAATACAACACCGACGAGGAAATCGATCACATTCTGAAGGTGGTGCCGGAAGTGGTGCAGTACCTGCGGAACATGAGCCCCGTCTGGCGGGATCTGCAGACCGGCAAGCGGCAGTATATTCTGTAAACAACTTTCCCATTTTGGAGAACAGGAGATAATACTATGGCACTGTACAGTGAAAAAGTGATGG
>DVJG01000092.1 GCA_018710805.1 Candidatus Faecousia faecipullorum | reverse complement strand
TTGGGGGAATGGATAAACTGACCGTCTCCTGCGTAGATGCCCACGTGGGACAGGCCGCTGCTGTATGTATTGGCGAAGAACACAATATCACCGGGTTCCAGATTGGCCTTGTCCACCTGGGTGCCCTGGTTCCACTGGTCTGCCGGGGTCCGGTAGGAGGAATAACCGCACTGCCGGAGCACATAGTACACAAAACCGGAACAATCAAAGCCGGAAGGAGAGGCACCGCCGTTTACATAGGGGATACCAAGATATTTCTGGGCCTCGGCGAGAATTTCATCGCCGCTGGCAGGGGGCACCTGGGGTTCCTGAGATTCTTGGGACTCCTGGGAAGAGGAACCGCTGGGAAGATTGCCGATGGCGGTACCGCCCCGGAAGTATTTGGGCGAATTGGGGGACGCTTGGTTTTCGTAAGGGTATTCGGTGAGACTTAAAAAGTCGCTACGGATGTAGCAGGGATTGTCTCCATAGAGCACCTTGTACCAGCCTTCATTCAGCCCGATGATGTACAGGCTCTCTCCGGAGTTTACCCGGCCCACACTGCCATAGCTTGTACCGGGGCCGGAACGAAGATTGACGTCCGTGCCATTGACGGCGCCATAGCCGAGTTCGGCATTTTCACGGGTGGACACAGAGAGATAGTCCCCGTGCATATAGCCTTCCTGCAGATTGTAGTTTACCTTGTACCAGTCGCCTTCCTTGGAAATAACTGCCACGCAGTCCCCGTTGGAGGCGGAGGCCAGGATAGAAGCATTGGTGTCCGCCTGGCTGCGAAGGCGCAGACCTTCGGTATTTACAAAACCAATGCCATACATAGTGTTCTCCGCAGCCGAAACGGTCAGGGACAGGGCGGCAAATAAGCCCACCGCCAGGGCCAGAGTCATTATCTTTCTTGCGATCTTCATACGTTGCCTCCGTTGCATTTTGGAAACCCATTTCAGAGCAGAGTTTCCGGCTTCCGGATTTTCCCGGAAAACTGGCGAATTTATTTACCGGCCAGTGCCCGCTCCAGCCATACATAGCCCACATCCAGGGCCGTGTAGAAGCCGTCCTTTTCGCTCTTTTTCACCACCCGGTCCCGGCTCTTGGCGGCGGGGTCGGTGAGCTGAAGCTGAACGGAGACGCGGGTGGCGATGTCCATATCGCCCTGCTTTTTTGTCTCCAGAATTTGTAGCATGATGATGTGGCTGTCAGCCATGGAACCAAAATAGACGATGTTGTCCTTTCGCATCAAGGGATAGCCTTTATACATAAGAACTGCATTTTCTTCAGCCATAAATGTACCTCCTGAACAAAAATGTAATGAGATTGTAACATATTGTAATGTAAAAGTCAAGACTTTTTTCGGCATAAAGCCTGGAAAAGCCTGGGTTTACGTAACAATTACGAAGAAATCTGGCAAATGGAGGAAAACGTATGAGATTGTCAAGGTGCAAAGTCTGTTTTTCAAAAAACAAGAGACCTTTGCCTGAGCAAAAGCCTCTTGGCCGGAGAGTTGGTTTGACGTCCCGGGCTTATTCCTGCCCAAAGAGATACCCCTGGACCAGTACCTGCATCAGCTCGTCCCGGTCGATCTTGCAGATCATGCTTCGGGCGCTCTGATAGTTCGTGATATAGGTAGGATCCTCGGTCAACAGGTATCCTACAATCTGGTTAATGGGGTTGTAGCCTTTCTCGGTCAGGGCTTCGTACACACTTCGGAGCGTACGGCGCATATTGTCTTTGTCATCGCTGGGTACGGTAAATTTCTGTGTGTTCTGGTCCGTCATGGTTCTCAGCCTCCCTTTTTATAAAAATCGTTTTTATTATACCCGATTTTCAGGGCCCTGTAAAGGGTAAAATAGAATTTTTACAAATCGTTCCGGGAAAATGGGAAAAGCAGGGCGGACCGAAGCCCGCCCTGTTTTTTTGAAGATTCAGCGCAGAGCAGCGTTCAGCTGTTCCTTGAGGGCGGCCAGAACCTTCTGCACAACACCTTCGGAATCGGTGTCGGTCAGGGTCCGGTCGTCGGCCCGGAGCTCCAGAGAGAAGGCCATGCTCTTTTTGCCTTCCGGAATTCCGGTGCCGCGGTAGATGTCGAAGAGCTTCACATCCCGCAGAAGCTTGCCTGCGGAGGAAACGATGACGTCCTCCACCTGAGAAACGGTAATGGCTTCGTCGCACACCAGTGCCAGGTCCCGGCTGACGGTGGGGTACTTGGGAAGGGGGGTGTAGGTTGCGTCAGGGAGACGGCAATTCAGAAGACGGGTGAAGTTCAGCTCGGCACAGTACACGTCGGTGTCGATACCGTAGTTTGCAGCCACCAAAGGATGGACCTGGCCCATGATACCAACGTCCACGCCGTCAATGGTCACCTTGGCACAGCGGCCGGGGTGATAGCTGGGATTGTCCTTCACAGCGGTGTAGCTGGCCTTTTTCAGCCGGAGTCCCGCGAACACGGTCTCGATTTCACCTTTCAGGGTGAAGAAGGTTTCGCTGGTGCCGTAGGTTCCCAGCAGAAGCATCTTGGGCTCATCGGGAAGGGCCTGACCCTCTGCAGGCAGGTAGACCTTTGCGATTTCATAGAGCTTTGCAGCCTTATTGTGGTAGGCATTGTTCCGGGAGAGAATGTCCAGCATGGAGGGCAGCGCAATGGTCCGCATGATGGAGGTATCCTCACCCAGGGGGTTCTGGATGCGAAGGGC
>DVJG01000091.1 GCA_018710805.1 Candidatus Faecousia faecipullorum | reverse complement strand
TTTTCCAGCAGCGTCTGAGGGAAGTCCACTTGCAGTAAAAACTCCCCGGCACCGTCGGTGAAGCCGCCTTTTGCATCGGGATGGCTGTCGGCGTAGGGCACATAGGGTTTTACGTCGAAAATCGGCGTGCCGTCCATAAGGTCCGCTCCGCCTACATGGAGCACCGTGCCGAATTCCTGGGTGTGTTCCACCTCCAGAAGCCGCACGCAGGAGAGCCCCAGGCTGTTGGGCCGGAAGGGGGAGCGCGTGGCGAAGACACCCATACGGGCGTTGCCGCCCAGCCGGGGAGGCCTTACGGTGGGGGACCAATCCTCCCGCACTGCCTCGGAAAACTGCCAGATGAGCCAGAGGTAGTCGTAGCCCTCAATGCCCCGGAGCGCCTCAGGGTTTCGGTACTTTGGCTCAAAGACGATGGTGGAGCGAAGGTCCGCGACCAATCCGCTTTGGCGGGGAATGCCGAATTTCGTGGCAAAGTCGCTTCGCATCCGGGCCACGGGTTCAATGGTGATGCCCATTATCTCCGCCCCTTTCGCATACAGAAGGTCAAGGCGAAAATAAACGCCAGAATCAGGCTGATGGCTGCCCCTGCGGAACATCCAAAATAGTAGGAAATGGTCAATCCCGCGATGCCGGCAGCCAGGGCAAAGAGCACGGAAAGACTATGATACTGCTGCAGATTCTTTGCCACGTTCCGGGCTGCGGCGGCGGGGAGAACCAGCAGAGAATTCAGAATCAAAAGGCCCACGCTGGAAATGGACAATGTCACCACCACGGCAATGGCACAGGCGAACAGAGTCTGGGCAAGCCCTACTGGGATGCCCCGGGAGGAAGCCAGCTGGGGGTGGATGGCGGTGAGGGTCAGGCGATTGGCATAGAGGCCCCAGAAGATGAGAACGGCAAGCAGCGTCAGTGCCAGCGCGCCGATTTCCCCGGGCGTCACGGAAAGAATGTCGCCGATGAGATATTGGTTGTACTTTGTGAAGCTGCCGCCGCCCAAAGTGGCGGCGAAAATGCCCAGAGCCACGGCACTGCTGGAAAATACCCCGATAATGGTATCCGCTGCCTGGTTGGAGCGGCTCCGGACCCAGGAAAAGAGCAGAGAAAAGGCCACGCTGAACAATACCGCTGCCCAGGTGGGGGAGGCGAGGCCGCAGATGGCACCGATGGCGATGCCCGTGAATGCCGAATGCCCCAGGGCGTCGGAGAAGAAGCTCATTCTTCCCGTGACAATCATGGTGGAGAGAAGCCCGAAAAGAGGCGCCATGCACAGCAGCGCCAGCAGAGCGTTTTTCATAAAGTCCCAGTGGAGCATTTCAAAGGGGAGCGCGTCCCAAAAGGCGTACCAAAGGCTCATACCCTGCCTCCTTTCATGTGGAAGGACTGATAAAATTCCGGGCTGTTCAGCACGGTCTGGGGGTCGCCCTTGGCTTTCAGCCCCCGGTCGATGAGAAATACCTTGTCGGCGTATCTTGGGAGCATGGAAAAATCGTGGGTGGTCATGAGAATGGAGAGGTCATAGGTCTTTCGGATTTCGTCCAGCATGTCCATGAGCACCGTCATGCCCTCCACATCCACGCCGGAGAGAGGCTCGTCCAAAATGAGAATGTTTGGCAGGGGCTCCAGGGCCAGGGCCAACAGTACCCGCTGCAGCTCGCCGCCGGAGAGGGTGCCCACCCGCTTGTCAATCAGAGATTCTCCATGGACCCGTTCCAGGCATTCCAGCACCGTCTGCTTCATGGCCCTGCTCAGCCCGAAAAAGGCAGGCCGTTTTGCCATACAGCAGGCGAAGAGGTCCGAAACGCTTACCGGGTCGCTGGGGTCAAAGGCCGGGCTCTGGGGCACATAGCCAATCCGGGGCTTCTTGCTCCGCTGGCCGGGCTCCGAGAAGGCGATAACTCCTTCATACTCCCGCTGGCCCAGAATGGCTTTCAAAAAGGTGGATTTTCCCGCGCCGTTGGGGCCGATAATGGCAGCCATTTCCCCGCAGTGGAGGTGGAGATTCACGTTCTCCAGAATTGCCTCCCCGCCGATATGGACCGATAGGTTCTCCACCCGCAGACAGCAGGAATTCCCGCAGGAGCCGCCGTGTTTTTGTAGTCTCATCCCAGTGCCTCCTTGATGGCATCAATGTTTCTCTCCATAGCGTCAAAATAGCTGTCCCCCGTCATGGCCATGTCCAGCTGACTGACGCGGCACCCTGTTTCCCTGGAAATGATCCCGGCGGCGGAATCGCTGCCGCTGCGCTCTGTGAAAATGGCGGGAAGATGGTGCTCCTCTACCAGACCGATAATCTCTTTGAGCTCCTTTGCAGAGGCCTCCTGGCCGGATTCCTCCTCAACCGCCTTTAAAATATGCAGGTCAAAGGCGGATGCAAAGTAGGAAAAGCCGTCGTGAAAGGGAACAAGTTCCCGACAGGACAGGCCAGAAAGTTCTGCTTTTCCGTAGGCAGCCAGGGCCTCCAAATCGGACATTAGACCGCCCAGATTCTCACGAAAGGTGTCGGAATATTCCGGATACTTGGCGGAAAGGCCGCTGCAGATGTTTTCTGCCATGGCTTTGGCATTGGCCGGGGAGAGCCAGATGTGGGGGTCAAATTCGCATTCCTCGTGGTCTTCGTGGAGGTGCTCCTGGTGACTTTCCAGAAGCGAGATGCCCCCGGAGGCGTCAATGACCTTGTCTTTCTCCAATAAGTCTTCCATAAATGCTTCCAATCCGGCTCCGGAGATGACGATGGTCTGGGCGGCCTCAGCGGCCTTGACCTGCCGGACGTTCAGGGAGTAGTCGTGAAGGCAGGAAACCTGCTCTGTTACAAGCCGTGTTACGGTGATGCCGGTGCCCTGGCAAATGCGGGTGGTAAATTCATACACAGGCAGGGTCGTAGCCGCCACCTGGGCAGAGGGACCCTTGGCCCCACACCCGGAAAGTCCTGTGAGAAGGACCAGAAGAAGTAGCAATCGTTTCATAATTTCCATCCTGAAGGAAAGTTTTCTACATTCAGTATATCAAATCTGTCAAGGGCGCAGGGAAAACAACAGAAAAAAAGCCTGCCGGCCGGCAGGCTTTTTATGTACCTCTTAGTGGTTTTCGATCCATTCGTTGACCTTGTTCTTGGCCAGACGCTTGATGTCCTCGGTGGGATAGACAGACTCTGCGCCGCCGACGCCGTACAGGAAATACAGGCCTTCAGGAGTCTGGTACAGATCCTCCTCATAGCCCTTGGGATCGCCCAGCTCACCGCAAGTGTACTTCTTGATCAGAGTGGCGGTCTCGGTGTCGTATTCCTTTTTGCAGATGATCTTCTTCATGGAATAACCTCCTTTCTGGTTGGATCCTTCCTGCTTATTATACACAATAGAGTTGGGAAATCAAGTCTAATTTCGCCGGAATGCGGCAAAAGCTTGATTTTTGGAGGAAGAAACCACCATGCAGCGGGTGAAAATGGTTTTTCTATGTGCAACTTCCACAAACCATTCCAGTATTTTCTGTAAGAATTTCCTTGCATCCAGGGGGAAAACGTGATATTCTTTAGAAAAAAGAGGGTGATTTTTTGCGGGATTTTCCCATATTTCCAACGGAACATGGGGCGGCGAGCCTGACGCTTCGGCACATTCCCTACTCCGGGTGCGCCTATATTCGGATCCAGAGTGCAGCGGACCCGGAGGCGCTTTTGCGGGACTGCGCGGATTTTTGCCGTCAGGCAGGAGCGAAGCGCATTTTCGCTGCGGGCCATGAAGCCCTGGACGCATTTCCACTCCACACGGCGGTCCTCGAAATGCGGGGGGAGGCGTTCGTGGATGAGGAAAAACGCAAATGCCTGTTCCCTGTGACGGAGGCTACCGTGAAGCGCTGGCGGGAGTATTATAACCGCCGTATGGCCGGGGTGGACAACGCCGCATTTTTGGAAGCGCGGGATGAGGAAAAAATCACAGGCAGCTGCGGTGCCTACTTTGTCCATGAGAACGGAACGCTGCTGGGCATCGGCTGGCTGGACGACTGCAAGCTTCTGGCGGTGGCCGCAGAGCCGGGACGGGGAGAAGTTGTTATGCACACCCTCATGTCCCTGGTGGAGGGAGACCAAATGACTCTGGAAGTGGCTTCCACCAACAAAAAAGCCATTCGTCTCTATGAAAAGCTGGGTTTTCTCGTGACGCGGGAGCTGGAACGGTGGTATAGCGTGGAGAAAAATTGACTTTTTCTTGAAAATAGGGTACAATTGTTCAGTTACAGAAAACATGAAAGGCAGGTGAAGATGGTGCGTTTCTCCAAAACCGCAGTCCTTGTGCTGACCGCAGTCTTTGCGGCAGTGGCCGTTTTTATCGGTATAAAGGACGCAAAGTGGGATGAGAGCGAGGCTGCCTTATTTTATGTCCAGATCGCATCTCCCAGCGGCCAGGAACGCATCGACTGCTGGAAGGGCACGGAAGGGGACTACTACGTTTTTCTTCCCAGCTATGCCAATCCATCAGAGACCAAAATACACCTGAATCGGGATGTGAAAATTTTTATTGACGGGGAGACCGTCAGAAGCGGCATGACCTGTGAACAGTGGAGCCTGAACACGCGCTACGCCATTTCCGCCGGAAATGGCGATATTGAGCACTCCTATATTACCTTTCTGCGGTCTGAAAACATCCCTGCCATGTATATCGACACCCGCTCCGGAAACATGGGCTATATCCATGCGGACAGAAACCATTCGGAATCCGGTGCCATGCGCCTTGTCACCGGAGAGGGAGAAACAATTTATTCTGGAAAGCTGAAAAAAATCAACGGACGGGGAAACTCCACCTGGGAGGCGGAGAAGAAGGCCTACAGCCTGGAACTGCCGGAAAACCATGACCTTTTGGGAATGGGCAAGGCGATGAGATGGGTCCTGCTGGCAAACGCCTACGATTCTACCCATATCAAGAACAAGCTGGTATTTGACTTTGCCGCCCAGGTGGGGCTGCCCTACACGCCCCAGGGCGAGTGGGTGGATCTGTACCTGAATGGAGAATACGCAGGCTTGTATCTGCTGTGCGAGCGCAACGAGGTAGACCCTGAGCGAGTAGACATTCAGGAGGAAGGGAGTTTTCTCCTGTCTACAGACTATTTTAGCCGCATTCAGGAACGGGGACGGGATTATGTTGTGACTGCCAATCTGGCGCCCTATACAGCTCTGCGGATCCGTTATGCCACCATGCCTGTGAGCCAGATGGAAGGCATCCTGCAGTCTGTGGAAAACGCCATTGTCTCGGAGGACGGTGTAGACCCCATTACGGGAAAGCACTGGCAGGAGCTCATTGACCTGGATTCCTGGGCCAGAAAATACCTGATTGAGGAGATCTTCGCCAGCACCGACAGCGGCAATTTCAGCCAGTTTTACTACTACGACGGTGCAGAGGAAAATGGGAAGCTCTACGCCGGACCAATCTGGGATTTTGACTTGGTCATGAGAGGCACCAATAGCTGGTCTCCCCTTATGGCAAATATGTTTTTTGCAAACCGGGAGGATGAGGGAGGACCTGTCTGGTTTCATGCCCTCTGCCAAAAACCGGAATTCTATAATCGCGTGATGGAACTGTATGAGGAAGTCTTTGCACCCCTGCTCACGAAAACCATTGAGAATCGGATAGGCGAATATGAGAAAATAATTGCTTCATCTGCCCGGATGAACGCCATCCGATGGGGAGAAGAGGATGCAGCTCATGCCATTAAAGAATTTCGAGAGAATCTGATGGCGAGGATGGACTTTTTGGACAGAATATGGGTTCAAAAAGAACCGTACTGCACGGTCCGGGTGGACCGAAATGGGCGCATGAGCATTATCTATGCCATCCGTCCCGGGGACTGCCTGCCGGAGATGCCGGAAGGCTGGGAAAACCTGTACGAAAATTGGTACCTGGCCGACACCAACGAACCCTTCGACCGGGAAAAACCGATTTATGAGGATACGGAAATTTATATAAAGACCTATGAGGAAGCAGAGACTGCAGAATACCAGGATAGTGGCGCAAAACTCCGCACCTTTGCGAGAACTACCGTGATGGTCCTCTTCGGCGTTTGCACCCTTCTGCTCCTCTGGGTAAATCATGTCCGCACCCCAAGACGGCAAAAAACAGAAAACAGAAAATCCGGGAAGTGACGAAATTATGCTGACGCGCTTCCCAAAACGATATTACACCAATCCATGCATTGGGCTGGTTCTTTGGGAAAAGTAGGTGAAGAAGATGCGTTTTTCAAAGATAGTTGTTTTGGCACTGACCATGATCTTTGGAGCAGCGGCCTTACTTGTGGCGCGCAAGGGGGCAGAATTTCGTATGAACGAAAAGGTGCTCTTTTCCGTGGAGGTTACATCCGAATATGGTCAGGAGCGAATCGAAAGCTGGCGGTCTGATGAGGCGGAGTTCTTTGTCTTTCTCCCCAGCTATGCAGACTTGGCAAAAACCAAACTGTACCAGAACCGTCCAGGCGAGGTCACCATCGATGGAGAGCCCATCATAAACGGTATGACCTGTGAGAATTTTCAGTGGAATACGCCCTACGAACTCACCTGCCGCGTTGCAGGTGAGTTCCCGGAGACCCGCATCACCTTTATGAAGTCCGACAACATTCCCACAATGTATATTGATACACGATCCGGCAATATGGACTATATCCATAAGAAAAAAGGCAATGAAGAAACCGGAAAGGTCCGCCTGTATACGGAGGAAGGAAAGATAGACTATACAGGAAACCTGGACAAAATCAGCGGACGGGGAAATGCAACGTGGAGAGGAAGTTCACAGAAAAATCCATACAATATTATGCTTCAAAATGCCGGAGACCTGCTAGGAATGGGAGCTGCGCAAAAGTGGATATTGCTGGCGAACGCTTGTGACAACACGAACCTTAGAAACAAAATTGTGCTGGACTTTGCGAAGGCCATTGACTTGGCTTATTCTCCGCAAGGAGAGTGGGTTGATCTGTACTTAAACGGAGAATATGCTGGGTTGTATCTGCTGTGCGAGCGAAATGAGGTGCATCCTCAGAGAGTCGATTTGTCCACAAGCGGAAGTTTCCTGGTTTCAACGGATCTGGAAGAAAGACTTGTTCAGAAGAAAGAAAGCTATATAAAAACCGATAATCAAATGACGCTGCGAGTCAGGTATTCTGCGATTTCTAAGGAGGAGATAAGTACGGTCATTCAATCTGCT
>DVJG01000090.1 GCA_018710805.1 Candidatus Faecousia faecipullorum | reverse complement strand
GATTTCCGGGCGGTGAAGGTCAAGGACTGCGTGAATGTGAAAAAGAGCGACAAGCTTCTGCAGTTCACCCTGGACGACGGCACCGGCACCGACCGCCAGATTCTCTCGGGCATTGCGAAATTCTATAAGCCCGAGGAGCTCATCGGCAAGACCCTGGTGGCCATTGTGAACCTGCCGCCCCGGAAGATGATGGGCAAGGAGAGCTGCGGTATGCTCCTGAGCGCCGTCCACAAGGAAAAGGGCGAGGAGAAGCTGAACCTCGTCATGCTGGACGACAAAATCCCCGCCGGCGCAAAGCTGTGCTGAGCCAATGAAAACCTTCCCCCGTTTCTTATGAAACGGGGGAATTTCCACCTGTAGGGGAGGGATTCATCCCTCCCTGAAAACGTATCGTCCGCCATCCGGGGCCGCACTACGCCGCACCCCTAACCTCTCGGGCGGTGCCCTGCCCCTTGGCCGTCCGGGGCAGGGGGATTGCCGTTCTTGGGAACGGCCAGGGAGGCATGAATGCCTCCCCTACTGTTTCATTTTTGGCAGGTTAAAAAATCCCCCGTTCCCTGGGAAACCCGGGAACGGGGAAGCTTTTTACTTTTTCAGGTCGCTGCCGGCATAGAACCGCATCATGGGCTTATAGAGAAGGGCGGCGATGATGAGGGCCAGAATCATGTTGGGGAGCATATAGCTCAGGTTGTACACCAGGGAGTAGAGCACCGGGCTGGTGAAGGTGCCGAAGCCCGGGATGTCCGTGGGGGCGGTGATTTTGTAGATGGTCACGCCGGAGATGTAGTGGATGAGGAAGCGTCCGGCGCAGCCCACGGCGGTGCCGGGGAAGATGCCCCAGGCCTTGCCTTTGAAGAGGCCCGTCAGGCCCAAGGGGGTGAAGGCCAGCAGGTAGTCAAGGAGCATACTCTGCCAGCCCCAGGCGTAGGCGCCGTCGAAGATGAGCTGCAGCAGGCCGAAAACAAAGCCTGCACCCAGGCCTCTTGCCAGTCCCCAGCGCAGACCGTACAGAAGGATGGGGAACATGGCGGGGGTCAGGGAGCCGCCGTTGGGGAGCTCATAGAGCTTCACATAGCTGAGAACTTGGGCAAGGGCCACCAGAATGGCGCCTTCGCACAGGGCCTGAAGCCCCAGATGGGATTTTTTGGCGTTCATAAGAGAACCTCCTGAAAAAAATTATCGCATTGCATCCCGTCCAGGTGCAATGCGATAGTTTTCTATCCCATATGTGCATCTTTCCCTACGACGGCATTAACCGTATCAGGTCAGCGGGTAAGGACAGATCAAAGGAACCTCTGAATAAATTGTCTTCGGCTGGGCAGCAAATCTTTTGCCCCATCCGTGCAGTTCTGAAAATAGGAAATACATACAGTATTCCTCCATTTTCAGAACCTTCGTCTGAGCCAAAATCTTTCGCTGCCAGCTCTTGCCAATTTCATCAGAGCTTCCCAAAGTCCACTCTCAGCCGGATGCTTCCGGCCCCCCGAAGACGTTTTGCTTGCGACTACGCCTATTATAGCGAAAGGGCGGAAATTGTCAAGAGGCGGTATTATTCGTAGAGGATTCTTGCGGTGAAGACCCGGTGGTCCTGTTCGTCTCCCAGACGGCGGGAGTCCACCTGCAGGACGCTGCCCTCCTGAAGCTCCCAGCGCAGTTCCAGGTCCTGCATCTCCTTGGCTTCGCTGAGGTAGCACACCGTAATCTCCTTGGCCCAGTGGTTCCGGTGGAACGCGCTGGGGAGCAGGTCGTCAATCCACTCCAGACACCGGGTGTTGTTCATGTGGCCGTTGCGGTCCAGGTCCGTGTAGCCCACCCGGCGGACCATGTGAGAGGCCAGGGGCCGTGCAATGAGGCCCGTGGGGCTGGGGAGCTCTCCGCCCCGGAGGGTGCCGGAGACGATGATGCCGCTCTTTCCGGGGAGAATCATGTTCCGGGTGTCCAGGTCCATCAGGACCCAAAGGCTGATGGAGCGGAAGCACTCATTGCCCTTTTCGTCGTAGGCCACCATGGACCGGGGGTAGGCCACTCTTGTGGTGGGCATGGGCCAGGTCTCCACCCGGATGGTCTCTCCCAGGGTGGGCAGCCGGGTGATCTGGACCTTGTGCCGGGTCACGGCCCAGAAGAGACGGTGGCTTGCCAGCTTTTCATAGCTTAAATCCAGAAGCTCGCAGTGCTTCCCGGCCACCTCCTGGGCGTAGATGAGAATCATGGACGGCCGGAGACGGCCAAAGCAGTCCACGCAGCTGTCGGTGATTTCAAAATTCTTCTGAAAAATAGGTTCCATGTCATGACCTTCTTTTGATGGAAATGAAATATTTTGTAGGGGAGGTTCTTGCCCTCCCGCTGCTGCAAGTTTAGAATCGGCTGACTTATGCCTCAGCCTTTGTCTTCGGTGAGCTCCAGCTCCACCTCATATGCCTGTCCGCCCCGGTAGACCACCACTTTGACCACGCTGCCAACGTTTTTGTCTCCTACGGCGGTCTTCAGATCGGCCATGTTGGTGACGGAAACGTCATCGATGCGGGTCAGAATGTCGCCGGACTGGATGCCCTTGACATAGGCATCGCTGCTGCGGTCCACCTCGGTGATATACATACCCGCAGGCAGGCGGTAGTAGTGCTGGTAGAAAACGGAGAGGGATTCTCCCGTAATGCCCAGGGTGGGCCGCCCGGAGACGTAGCCTTGGGCGATGAGCTGGGAGACAATCTCCTGCATGGTGGTGCTGGGAATGGCGAAGCCCAGGCCCTCCACGCCGGAATCCTCGGCGAAGGAGCCGATTTTCATGGTGTTGATGCCGATGACCTGGCCGTAGGCGTTGATCAGAGGCCCGCCGGAGTTTCCGGCGTTGAGGGCGGCGTTGGTCTGGATCAGGGTCATGGTGTGGCCCCCCACGTCCACGTCCCGGTTGATGGCGGAGACAATGCCGTCGGTGCAGGTGCCCCGGAACTTGACCCCCAGGGGGTCCCCGATGGCAATGACGCTGTCGCCTACCCGGAGATTGTCGGAGTTGCCGAACTGGGCCGGGGTCAGGCCGGTGCACTCGATGTGCAGCACCGCCAGGTCGGAAATTTCATCCCGGCCCACCAGAGCCGCCGGGAAGGTCCGGTCGTCATAGAGCTGGACTGTAATGGAGCGGGCCCCATCCACCACATGGGCGTTGGTTACGAGATAGCCGGAATCCGTCAAAATGACGCCTGTGCCGGTGGAGACTCCACCGGAACGGCTGGCGGTGATGCTCACCACGCTGTGGATGGACTTGGCGTAGATCTCCTGAAGGGAGAGGCCGCCTTCCTGGGGGATGTTGGCAGGGCTTTCCGGTACCTGCTGAAGGGTGATGGTGCTCTGGGCGTTTTTCGGAGCGGTGTCTGCGGCGGGGAGGGTTTCGGTGGGCAGGGCGGGGTCCTCGCTGGGGGCAGTCGCGAAGGACAGCTCCAGAGTTTCCCGGTCCTGCAGCTGCCGGAACAGGCGCACATTCAATACGCCCAGCACCGTGATTACGCCCAGAAGGAAAATCACCACAATCAGCAGAAAGGCCAATAGCCCGGTGCGGTTTCTGGGGGGCTGGGTGGGTCCGGTGCCGTAGTATCGGTCGTCCAGGTCGGGGGAAATGTACTTTCGTTCGTCCATAGGAATACCTCTGAGGGGAAAATCTGCAGGGAAGGGATGCCCTCCCTGAATGGGTTTCAAAGGCCGATTTATTTCAGCTTCCGCTTCACGAGAAGCAGGGCCGCCAGCAGCAAAAGGGCAATGACGCCGGAAAGGATGCCGGTGAGCAGAAGCTCTGTGTACCAGGGGGCGGAGTAGGCGATATAGCAGGCAGGGTCAGACGTATAAATCCAGACCTGATACACAGCCGAGGCCGCAAAGTAAATCACATCCAGACAAAGGGCAATCTGGAGGAAGGTGTAGAGTTTTTTCATAGGTTTCTCCTGTGGGCTCTGCAGGGGAGGGGCTTGCCCCTCCCTTAATCGGTTAAATGTACCTTCGCATGAAGGGAGGGATAAATCTCTCCCACTGCAGCGAAAATCGAAGGGCTGCAAAGTACGATGCCGGAGGGAGAGGCAAGCCTCTCCCCTACAGAGGAAAATAAACGGCGTTTCTCAATTCACCAGGGGCATGGTAAAGGTGAAGGTGGTTTTCTGGTCCTTGCTGGTGACGGAGATATTCTCACCGTGGGCGCATACAATGGTTTTGACAATGTACAGGCCCAGCCCCCAGCCGTCCCGGTTCTGGGACCTGGACTTGTCGGTTTTGTGGAAGCGGTCGAAAACCAGAGGCAGCTCCTCGGGAGGGATGGTCTCGCCGTCGTTGGAGATGGAGACGTAGGCCTTATTGCCGCCTTCCCGGATGGTGATGCCCAGATGTCCGCCGCTGGGGCAGAACTTGGCGGCGTTGTCAATGAGGTTGTAGACCACCTGGGTGATGTAGTCCCGGTTTGCCATGGTGTACACCGGGTGCTCCGGCATGGAAACGTCTACGTTGATGCCCTTGTCGTTGATTTTCTTCTCGAAGGTAATGAGGACGCTTCCCACGGTTTCCTCCAGGTCGAAGTGCATTTTCTTCTCCTCGGGGATGCCCTGCTCGGTCTGCAGCTGGGAGATGTCCAGCATACTGCGGACCAGGCGGCTCAGGCGCTTTGTCTCGTCGGAGACAATCTGCAGATAGTGGGCCCGGCGGTTTTCGGGGATGGTGCCGTCCAGAATGCCGTCCACATAGCCGGAAATGGTAGTCATGGGGGTTTTCAGCTCGTGGGAAACGTTAGCCACGAATTCCTGGCGCTTATACTCGCTTTTTTGCAGGGAGGAGGCCATGTTGTTGAAGGCCAGAGCCAGCTCCTCCACCTCTTCGGAGTAGTCCTCCTCGATTTTCACCCGGGCTTCCAGGTCCCCGTGGCCGAAGGCCGTGGCGGCGGCTGCCATGTCCCGCAGGGGCTTACTCTCCTTCCGGGCAAAGGCCACTGCCGCCAGCACCGACACCAGAACCACAAAGGCGGCGGCGGTGAGGAAAATATTGGAAATGCTGGTGAGAACCTGGTCCGTGAGCTTTGTGGAAACGGACACAATGACGATACCCACAGCCTGTTCCCTGGCGTAAATGGGCTTGGACACCACATAGCGCTGGTCCTCGTAGAGGCCCCGGACAACGCCCGTGACCACGTCGCCGCCTTCCTGCAGCACCTTGTGCAGGTATTCCCCATTGAGCTGAAGACCCTCGTGGTCACAGCCAGACCGGGCGTGGGAGCAGAGGATGACATAACCCTCGGCGTCGCAGATTACGGCGTCTGCATTGCTGATCTGAGAAATGACGTCCAGATTCAAGAGGAAGGAGCGGTTTTCCATGGGGCCTTCCACACTGTAGGAGGCGGCCAGGTCCGCAATGACCCCGGCGTCGGTCTGCAGCCGGGCAATGGTGGTCTCCTCCAGATAGTCCTTTACCTGAATCTGAAAGGAGGCTCCCAGAATCGCCAGGGCCAGCAGAAGGATGGTGGCCGCAGTGGCAAAGTTGCGGCCAAAGGTACTTTTCATTTACAGAACCTCGAACTTATAGCCCACGCCCCAGACGGTTTTCAGGCTCCACTTGTCGCTGACGCCTTCCAGCTTTTCCCGCAGGCGCTTGACGTGGACGTCCACGGTGCGGGAGTCGCCGAAGTAGTCGAAGCCCCACACCTCGTCGAGAAGCTGGTTGCGGGTGTAGACCCGGTTGGGAGAGGAGGCCAGATAGAAGAGCAGCTCCATCTCCTTGGGGGGCGTGTCCACCTTTTTGCCGTCCACGGTGAGCTCAAAGGCGTCCATGTCGATAATGAGCTTGTCGAAGACCAGACGGCGGGACTTTTTCTCGGCGGTGACCCCGGAGGTCCGGCGAAGGACCGCCTCGATGCGGGCCAGAACCTCTTTCATTTCAAAGGGCTTTGTGATGTAGTCGTCGGCGCCGGACTTGAGCCCTGCCACCTTGTCATCGGTTTCGCCCTTGGCGGTGAGCATAATCACGGGGGTCTGGGACTCGGACCGGATGGCCTTGCAGACGCTCCAGCCGTCCATCACAGGCATCATCACGTCCAGGAGCACCAGATCCGGCTTGATGGCCCGGAACTTGGCCAGACCCTGTCCGCCGTCAGCGGCCACGGTCACGGCGTAACCCTCTTTTTCCAGATACATTTGAAGCAGCTCCGCAATGTTGCGGTCGTCCTCTACAATCAAAACAGACACAGCCATAATAAAAACCTCCTGGTTTCAATTTCTTTTCCTTTCCCATTATTATACCGCATAAGACGGCGGTAAAGTGAACAATTTGTAAAGAGTTGCGCCCCGATTTGTGAACAGGGAAGTTATGCTTGCAAATAAGCCGTTTTCGGGGTATGATAAGCCCAGGAAAACGCGTGCAGATTAAAATAAGGACATAAGGAGTGCATTATGTTGGAATTCTTGAAAGCCATTCTCTTCGGCATTGTGGAGGGAGTCACGGAGTGGCTGCCCATTTCCTCCACGGGGCACCTGATCTTGCTCAATGAATTCGTGACCCTGAACGTCACGGAGGCGTTCCAGAGCATGTTCGACGTGGTGATTCAGCTGGGGGCCATTCTGGCCGTGGTGGTGCTGTTCTTCCACAAGCTGAACCCCTTCTCTCCCAGGAAAACCCAGGGGGAGAAAAAGGATACCTGGGATCTCTGGTTCAAGGTCATCGTGGCCATTATCCCCTCGGGAATCGTGGGGGTCCTGCTGGACGACTGGATGGAAGCGCACCTGCATACCGCCGTGGTGGTGTCCCTGGCCCTGATCGTCTACGGTGTGGCCTTCATCCTGGTGGAGCGCCGGAACAAGAATCTCGCGCCCAAGGTGGGAAGCGTCTGGAACATCAATTGGAGACTTGCCCTGGGAATCGGCCTTTTCCAGTGCCTGAGCCTGATTCCCGGCACCTCCCGGTCCGGCTCCACCATTCTCGGTGCGATTTTGCTGGGCGCCAGCCGCAGCGCCGGCGCGGAGTTCAGCTTCTTCATGGCCATCCCCACCATGCTGGGAGCCTCGGCCATTAAAATGCTCAAATTCTTCCTCTCCGGGGTACCCATGACCGGAACGGAAGTGGGGGTCCTGGCCATCGGCTGCGCTGTGGCGTTCCTGGTGAGCCTTCTGACCATCCGGGCCCTGATGGAATACGTTCGGAAGCACTCCTTCTCCGCCTTCGGCGTGTACCGGATTGTGCTTGGCGCGCTGGTGCTAGCATACTTCGCATTGGTATAATTGGTATAAAATGGGCGTCTGCCCTGAAAACGGAGGATATTTATGGAATACACATTGGAAAACGAGTACCTGAAGGTGACGGTGACCACCTGGGGCGCTCAGGTCAAGAGCGTGGTCCGCAAGTGCGACGGCGTGGAACATATGTGGCAGGCGGACCCGGCAGTCTGGGGCTACCACGCCCCCATCCTCTTCCCCCACGCGGGAAAGGTGGTAGACAACGAAATTGAGGCCAAGGGCAAGGTCTACCCCGCCTCCCAGCACGGCTTCGCCCGGAACATGGAGCACACCTTCGTGGAGCAGACCGAGGACACCATTGTCCTGGAGCTCTCCTCCACCCCGGAGACCCTGGAAAAATTCCCCTATGAATTTTGCCTGGTGTCCACCTTCACCCTGGAAAACGACACCCTCCACCACACCCTGACGGTGGAAAATCTGGACGAGGAGAAGATGCCCTTCGGCATCGGCTACCACCCGGCCTTCACCGTGCCCTTTGACGACAAGCACAAGGCAACGGACTATGAACTGCGGTTTTCCCAGGTGGAATCCCCCATCTGCATCAATAACCTGCCCTACGGCCTGATGCACGGGGACATCTACCATCTGCCTGCCAACATTCAGACCCTGGCCGTGGACGAGAACCTCTTTAAGGACGACAGCCACTGCATGGTGAATCTCAAGTCCTCCACCCTGGGCCTCTATGAAAAGGGCACCGGCCGGGCGGTGGTGTGCAACATCGAGGAATTCCCCTACACCCTGCTCTGGAGCAAGCCCGGTATGCCGAAGTTTATCTGCATCGAGCCCTGGCACAGTCTCCCCAGCGCCGAGGGCGGCTCCAAAAAGTGGGAGGAAAAGCCCGCCGCCGCAGTGCTGCAGCCCGGCGAGAGCTGGTCCACCACCCTCAGCACTTCCTTCGTAAGATAATCCATCACGCAGTAGGGGAGGCATTCATGCCTCCCTTAGACTGTCAAAAATCCCTTGCGGGGCTTTTTGACAGGTTTTTTGCGGTCTCCTGCGCGCATAATTTGGCCCCCGTCGGGGGCCAAATTCCACACTTGGAGCCTGAGAAGTGTTTTCTGCCAGGTACACGCCCTGGCAGAAAACGGTTTTCATTTTATTTGCCGCCGCAGGCGGCAAACTCTGCGAGGCTTTTTTGACAAGCGTACCCCCGGTTGGAGACTTCCAACCGGGGGCTTGATTTATGCTTCGGTTTCTTTGATTTCTTCGGTTTCTTTGATTTCTTCGGTTTCTTCCGCCTCCGGCTCGGGCCGTCTGGGGCATCTGCCGTACATACAGGTCATGGTATAAATCCTGTCTGCCAGGGCGTCGGCGTCGAAGCCTTCCTCCGCCCGCCAGGTCCAGTTGTCGTTGGTAAGGGTCCCGGGGAAGTTCATCCGCCCGGCCTTGCCCAGTTCCAGATAGTCCTGCATCTGGGCAACGAAGAGCCTGGACACGGAGCCCATGCCGCCGCGAATCATGCCCCAGACCCAGCCTTCCTCGCTGTTCAGC